>JAROAZ010000006.1 GCA_029432775.1 Pontiellaceae bacterium B12227
GGTTCCGGCTTCTTCACCTCAGGTACCGGCTCAACAGGTGGCGTCGGTTGGAGCCTGGGTGCCGGCTTCGGTTTTACCACGGCAACCACCGGTTCAGGCTTCTTCACTTCAGGTACCGGTTCAACAGGCGGGGTCGGCTGGAGCCTGGATGCAGGCTTCGGTTTCACCACGGCAACCACCGGTTCAGGCTTCTTCTCTTCTGGCGCGGTTGCCGCTTTCTTCACAGGCTTCGCCACCGCAACCTCCGCTTTTGTTTTTTCAATCGCAGGTTTTGTGTCAGCAGATGATTTATTTTCAGCAACTGCGGCGTTATTTCTTCTGGTCTGACCTTCCCAGAGAGCGGCAATACGATCCATTTTAAAAGGCCACTGCACAAATAATTGAATTTCGTGCACTTCAGGTTTCATGCCTTTACCGATTTCGAGCCCGGAAAACCGAACCAAGGGATGGTTCTCTTCAATCTCACGCAAAAATGCTTTCGTTTGTCTAAAACCACCCCGCGCGGTAATACGCAACGAGTAGGTTTCAAGATACTCCGGATTTCCAGGCACGCCCTTACCTGAAGTTGACATTCCAACCTCATCCACAGACTCGATTTCAAGGCCGACTTTCCGCCCTTTTGAATAAACAATTTCCGTTGCCCAGGAATAATAATTCTGCCCTGGGGTGACATAAGTAAGATACTCTTCAAGCTGAACAATCGACTGCTCAAAGTCTCCTTTGGTTTTAAATGATTTAGAAAGGGATTTTTCCGCCCGATCTATTTTTCCATTCAGATCGGCGAGTTCTTCTTTGGCGCCATCTATCGTTGATAAGCTGAATTTAACTCCCCACACGATCCCGAAGATGACCGCGCCCAACACAATACCACCTAATACAATATACTGTTTTTGCTCCTTGGTTAGCTCGGAAAGATTCACTTTTTGCCTCCTTCCTGCGACTCACCGACCAGACTGAACTCGCGTATATTCTCGCCTTTGGCATTGGTTTTCTTGCGCAGCGATGCGAGTTTCAGCGAATCAAACATACTTCCAACCTCTTTACAGGCAATCAGATCTTTCTGAAAACCAATCACCAGATTTTCTGCCTGTGTTCCCTGTGCAATCCCGTCAATGATCAGGCTGTAATCCAATTGCAGTTCTGCTGCGTTTTTATAGAATGGGCGGGACTCTCCCGTACGAATTGACATGCGAGAGAATTGAACACTTTCCGGAACCACATCCTGAACATCCTCCATGAGCATCACAAACGAAGCCTTTGATGCTTCCCAACCCTCAAACAAATCCAGAATTTTTTGATTCGTGGCTAAAGCATGGCTCCTTTTTTTATGCGATTCCAACTGTGGTTCCAGATTTTCCCATAGAGCATGGCTCGATTTGAGCTGAGTCTTAATGCTGATGTTCTGCACAAAACAAAGCCCTATACCCAGCAGGATGAGCAGCACGGGTGTCCCGATACCGCATAGCAGAATAAAGTTCCAACTGACGGCTCCCTGATATCGGAGCTCATTTTTTTTCAGCAGGTTTACACGTGGATAGATCATGATACTTCAATCCCTCCAATTGCTGCCCCGATTGCTCCGCTGAAGCGTGTGGCCTGTTTTATCATCTCATCCGGAATATTACCTGAATCGTATTCTATGTTTTCCAGCGGACTCCAGTTTGACACATGCCCTCCGAGCATCTGTCCCACTTCGGCACCCCAACTTGGAAGCAGGCTCAATCCTCCGGAAATGTAAATCCGCGAAATCCGGCACCCCTGATGTCTTTCAATGAAATCTTTGGAGATCGTCAACTGCTTGATGAAAGGAGCCAGCAGATCGGAAATAGAGGATGATATATTGATGGATGCATCGGAAAGAATACTCGCAGCCAGCTCTTCATCAAGCCCCAGGTCGTCAGCCACTTTTTTGCGCAGCATTTTGGCCCCAAACGGCATTTTACCAACCAGTGTAACCAGACCGTTCGTAAGAAAGATGAAATGGCTGATGGTTTCTCCAGTATCGAGCAGACACACCGTTGAGTCCGCACATTCTTCGCCACGGGCATGCAGAAATGCACTGATAAAGGATAAGCCAGAAACCTCAAGTGAAGCAGGAGCCGGAGGCCCGGAAGGAAATAGATCCATCATATATTCCACGTCCGCATCCGGAATGGCTGCCGCGAGAAAACTGGAATCCTGCCGCCCCTGGCCCCGCTTGATCAACTGAGCCGAAACGCGGAACTCTTCGGTAACATTGAGTAGCTCACGAATTTTCAATTCCGGCAAAGTTTCTTCCCGCTCGCCAATATTGGTATTGATCATTCGCACAACGGCCGGTGCTCCGGTATAGGCGAGACAGCAATAGTTTGCGGAGAAATTTCGCGAAAGCTGAAGTCGGGACGGATCGCTTGAAAAATCAACTGGAGGAAGCAGGTCTAACCCGGTCAGCGAGATGCCCCCCTTTCCCTGTTTCAATCGAACTACCTTGGTTGAGGTTGTTGAGAAATCAACACCGATCAAATCGGAAAACCGCGTTTGCGTGCGATCTTCATTGTTCGCCTTTTTAAACATCTTAAATGGTTCCTTTAGTTCGCACCCGCCGCATTCATACCCCGTCTGCGGTCTTCTATAAGGTGCGCCAACACTAAAGCAGTATCCATACCATGATGATGTTCCAATTTACCTCTTGCTAAAAACATTCAGAGTACCAATGATATACGCAGTTATTTTATTAGCGGATCAACAGTAAAGGATCTGAATGTGAGCAATTTGAGTAATGATGCATCATTGCCGGAGAATCCGGCGGATGAAAATGATTCCGGCACTTCGCCCAAAGTCATGCTGACGACGATCGTCCTTCTCATTGCCGGCCTTTTTCTGACCGGGTTCATGATGCTTCACTATGCAAGACAGCAGAGCGCTCCCCTTGCAGAAACGGCTATGAACCAACAACAAGGAACGGGCGGACTCACCATACAGAAAGCCTCATCTTTGCTCAAGACGCTGACACCCTCTGAACAGAGCGACGCAAAGGCGACTGCTGAAACGAAAACAAAAACTGCAGAAAAAAGCAGCGGGTTCAATCAGCTGTTTCAAGATCGGGAAGACCATGTAAGGTGGCCGAAATTAAAATTGACCGGGTTCGGAACGGCCTCTGATGGCAGTGGCGGCTTTGCGATTATAAACGGCCATCAATACCATGAGGGGCAGTTCATTAACGGAAAAGTCCGACTTCTGGAAGTGCGCAAGCATGACGTCCTGGTGGAACTGAACGGATCCACCCAAACGCTCACCGTGAATATTGCCGATTAAGCTGCCTTTAGCATATCCCGCAGCTTGATGAGAGCCGCGTCATAATCAGCCGGTTCTACCAAAAAAGCATGACATCGATGACCGGACGCTGTTTCCACCCGATCGATTAACTCGCTGTTAAACGGATTCAACATGCCCACCATCAGATCATTACCCACAAAACCAAACGGCAGGGCTCCCTCATGTGCAGGATAATCCAGTTCCAGCGACTCAACGGCCTTCTGATCAAGCTGGAAATTATCTAATGAGATAAACGGGACTCCAGACCGATTGGATACATGAAGCATGATGCGGGTGATGTTAGTAAAACCACGGTCCGTCAACACATGCAACACGCTGATGGGCACATCAAGTTCTTTGGAGGAAACTTCCGTTAAGTCATGCAATACGGTGGAATATTCATCCTGAGACAACTGATTTTCTTCATATAACCTCCAGGCTAAAGCCAGCTCGCCGCTGATATCGACCTCAGATTTCTGAGGAGCGGGTTGCGGCTCTGCCGCCTTGGTCGATTCCGAGATCCCCTGACTAATCCGATGTGCCCCGAACAACGTCTTGATGCGAGTCTTTGATTCGGCAACCTCGGAAGGATAACTCTGTTCAAATTTTGGCAATTCACTGACCAGATATCCAAAAAGGTCCGGATCACTCGCTCCGGCAGCAACATCAACGAGACGATTGAGATACTCAAATGACCGCCGCTCATTTCCATTTTGGAAATTTGCATTGTAAAGCGCTTTCAATGCATCTACATCCTGAGGCATCACCTCAAGAATCTGCTCAAGCATCCCAATGGTATTCGCTAAATTCTGATCTGAATCCTGCATCATGAACTCCTGTTTTACTCCGCTCATTAAAGCAAATTGCAGGCCATAAAATTATTTTAAGAGGAAAACTGCCACTCCAATCCAGCATCAGGATCTTACCAGACGATTTCCAACCATTGGTAAATGGAAGCGGTGAAAAATAAAACCTGATTCTTTGATGCGCATTTATAAGGTCGGCACGCAGAATGCTTATGAGGGTGGCGTTTATGACTTGAACGGACTGACCTATATGACGAACCACTCTAAAAGCCTGATTGACTGCCTGAAGCAGATCCGCCCTATTGAGGCGGACATTTATGCTGAAGCTGAGTTGGAATCGGAACAGACCAATATCCCATTGGAGCAGTTGCTTGTTAAGCAAGGTGTTGTATCCGATATTGATCTTGTACTAGCCACAGCCGACTATCTCGATATCCGCCCGGTTTCCCTCATCGAGTTCGTTCCGAACCCCGCTCTTATCGAACTGATGGAAAAGGAACGGTGGACGGAGCTGAAGGCGATTCCAATAGCTAAACTCGGCGGATCGCTGACCGTTGCCATGGCGGATCCCTTTGATCTTTCCAGCCGCGATACCATTGCATCCTCCACGCAACTTGAACTGCTACCTGTGATCGCTCTTGAAAGCGAGGTCCTCCACATTCTTGAGTCGGCGACGAAGGAACCCGAACGCGGTCTGGAAGACATTCTTAAAGATATGGCAGATGAGAGTGATGTCGAACTGGGCAAAGAAGGAATCGAGGACGGCAATCTTGATGACATGATGGAGGATGCCGAAGAAGCACCGGTGATCCGCATCGTAAACTCCATTCTCATTGAAGCGCTGCGCAAAGGCGCATCGGATATCCATATTGAACCGATGGAAAAATCAGTTCGCTTACGCAACCGAATTGACGGGGTACTGTACGAATCTCCCAGCCCGCCGAAGAATCTTCAGAATGCAATTATCTCGCGCCTTAAAATCATGTCGCAACTCGACATTGCCGAACGCCGGATTCCGCAGGACGGGCGTTTCAAAATTAAGGCCCTGGGCAAAGAAGTGGATGTTCGCATGAGCATGCTGCCAACCGTTCACGGCGAGAAAGTCGTGATGCGTATTCTCGATAAAAGCGCCCTGGTTCCCAACCTGAAAGCGCTGAATCTCGACCAACTCTCACTGGACAACTTTGAATATGCGCTGGCACAACCCTATGGCATGATTCTGGTAACCGGACCGACCGGTAGCGGGAAAACGACCACACTCTACTCCGCTCTCCAGGAACTGAATGAGGTCGGAACGAATATTATTACAACAGAAAACCCGGTGGAATATCAGTTGGAAGGAATTAATCAGGTCCAGATTAATCCTGCTGTGGGGCTCACCTTCGGTGCCGCACTTCGCTCCATTTTGCGTCAGGATCCCGATGTAGTCATGGTTGGGGAGATTCGTGATGCAGAAACGGCAACCATTGCGGTGGAAGCGGCGCTCACAGGACATATGGTTTTGAGTACCCTGCATACCAACGACGCTGCAGGTGCCATTGCACGTCTGATTGATATGGGTATTGAGCCGTTCATGCTTTCATCCTCATTGCTTCTCACTCAGGCACAGCGTCTGTTCCGGAAGCTATGCCCCGTATGCAAAAAAGAAACGGACTTCCCCAAAGAAGTGCTGGAAAAGAACCGCATTGATCCAGCGCATATGGAAGGAGTTCAGTTCTATCAGAAAACCGGGTGCCCGAAATGCAACAGCATCGGCTACAAGGGCCGCGGCGGTGTAATGGAAATTCTATTGGTTGATGAGGTCATCCGCCGAACGGTTCTGGATAATTCAGAAGCCGACGCGATTAAACGCATTGCCGTTGAAAACGGTATGCGCACGCTTCGCGAAGCGGGACTGGACCGCGTCCGTGAGGGCCTGACCTCTATCGAAGAAATTATGCGTGTAACAAGCGAACACTAAGGAATGTAAATTATGCCGAAAAATCAGAACAAAGCCAAAGGAAGCATCCCGATCGTCCGGGGGGCGCGCAAAATTCGACTTAAAGAACTTTCCATTTTTACACGGCAGGTTTCTGCGATGCTTTCCGCCGGCATGCCACTGGTGCAAACTCTCTCTGCTATGGA
Organism: Pontiellaceae bacterium B12227; assembly: GCA_029432775.1. Lineage (GTDB taxonomy): Bacteria > Verrucomicrobiota > Kiritimatiellia > Kiritimatiellales > Pontiellaceae > Pontiella. The sequence goes on from JAROAZ010000006.1 coordinate 6,225, forward strand.
GTCGCAGACCGGAGATAAAAACTTTAAAGGAGTCATCACCGGTATTCGTTCCCGAGTTGAAGGCGGTGCCATGTATTCGGAAGCGCTCGCTTTTTACCCTTCGGTCTTCGATGAACTGTACGTCAGTATGATGAGGGCCGGAGAGGTGGGCGGCATTCTGCCCGATACCTGCGCCCGTGTGGCCGAATTTCTCGAATCCAGTAATAAACTGCGCGCAAAGGTAAAATCCGCGATGATGTATCCCTCCGTAGTAATGATTGTGGCCGTCCTGCTGGCTACCGCTTTGATTATGTTTGTCCTGCCGGTTTTTGCGGAAATGTTCTCGAGTTTCGGATCGGACTTACCGGGACTCACACAGGGACTTCTGGATTTCAGTCACCTCTTAACATCCTACTGGTACATCGCTCTTGCGCTTATTTCAGGGACCATATACGCGTTCAAACGCATCTATAAAACAGATCGCGGCCAATATAAAATTGATGAGTTTAAATTGCGGTTTCCCATCATTGGAGAACTCTCAACCAAAGTGGCTGTAAGCCGGTTTGCATCCACATTTTCCCAGTTGCTGCATAGTGGTGTTCAAATCATGGAATCGCTCGAAATTGTCGGACTGGCAACCGGGAACCGGGTGATTGGCGACTCGTTGCTTGATGCAAAAAAAACCATCGAAGAAGGGCAGCCTCTTTCAACTGCACTGGAACCGAACAAGTACTACCCCCGCATGCTTATTCACATGTTATCCGCCGGCGAAAAGACCGGTCAGATCGATGAAATGATGGATAAAGTTGCCGAATTCTATGAATCTGAGGTTGAAACCATGGTGAACGGTCTGACCTCCATGATTGAACCGCTGCTGATGGTTTTTATCGGTGGCATCATCGGCACCATTGTGGTCGCCATGTTCCTGCCGATCTTCAAAATGAGTGAAGTGGTGATGTAACCCCTTCTTCAAGGATGCTCATGCTGAAAAAACAATCAGAAACATCGCTCCCCGAACTGACCGCGATTCTACTGGCACGTCTGGGGTTCCTATGGTTGCTGGTGCTGGTCTCCCTGCTGCTGCCCAACAACGATGCATCCTTCTATGCCTTCATGGGCATCGCGTTCATCATTACCATTCCATACTCGCTATGGCTCAGAAGTAAAATAAGAACTTCGCAGTTTGCTCCGCTGCAGTTCATTGTGGACCTTGTGTTGGTCACCGGTCTTGTTTATTTCACAGGAGGCGTTCAAAGCAAGCTGATCCTCCTCTATCCTCTCGTGATCATTTCAGCCGGCATCGTCGGCACACCTAAACAGGCTGCAGAAATCACGATCCTGACCATCATCACCTATATATTGATGGCCACCCTGCTTTCCAACCGTTGGATCGTTGAGTATCTGCCGACGGGCATCACAGTGGAGAAGTCATCCGGTGTGGATATTTTTCTTCAGGGGGTCACTTTCATGCTCTTTGGCGTTGCCGGTATTTACATCTCCAAACGTTGTAATTATATCGATGCACATCAGAAAGAGCTCACAGAAACTACCCTGGCACTGATCTCCAATATCCCTTCTCCCGCAGTGTTGCTGGATAAAGAAGGGAATATTCTCTTTGCAAACGATCCTCTTGGAGAACTTTTAAACACCGATGCCGAACAAATGGGGGCAAGCCGGTTTGCTGACTGGCAGGCTGAGAACCAGCAAGACATTCCGGAATCATTCGGGCACTCGACCTACCTGCACAGATCGAACGGCAACCCCATCCCGGTTGCCTATGAATCGCGTGATTTCCAATTGCCGGAAACGGCACTGCTCGGTGCGCGCGGCCGGAAAAATCAGGAAATCACGATCACTCTTCTCACGATCACGGATATTTCCGGAGCCTTGCAAAACATACACCAACTCGAGAAAGTAGAGCGAATCACTGCGGCAACCCATATTGCCGGAGAGATGGCACACGAAATCCGAACCCCGCTTACCGCAATTTCAGCATCGGTCCAGTTGCTTCGTCATTATGAAGCCAGCACCACGGCAGCCGATTGGCTGCCGAACAGCCCGCGTCGTCATGATCGGAAGGAACTTTTTAATCATATAGAAGATGCTTCAAGACAAATGGACGATGTCGTTAAAAATTTTGTTGATTTCGCCGAGTTCTCCCCCGCCGACCTTCTTACAATCATTAAGCTTGACTCTATTGGTGAAAATAAGGGTTATATAGGCCATCTGAACACTGTAGGGAGAGGGTACAAGAATGGCCAAAATTCTGATTGCGGATGATGATCCGACGATTCTTAGTTTGTTGAACAAAATTCTTCTTTCGAAGGGATATGAGGTACAACTTGCCGAACATGGCGGGGTGGCCGAAAAACTTCTGAAGTCTGAACAGTTCGATCTTCTGATTTCCGACATCAAAATGGAGCCCGTCGACGGGATGCAGCTCCTGAAAAAAACACGGCAATTGCGTCCACATGTGGGTGCAATCATGCTGACAGCCTATGCAACGGTTGCCACTGCTGTGGAAGCCATGAAAGAAGGCGCGTTCGACTATATTCCAAAGCCGTTCAAGATCGACGAGCTTCTGGAAACGGTTAAACGGGCGCTGGATTACCAGAAATCTCTTTCAGAGCAGATCAGTGGTACCGGACACATCGAAGCCAAAAAATATTTTGGTAATATCATCGCTGAAAGCGATCAGATGGTAAACGTCTGCGAAATGATCAAACGGGTGGCCCCTACCAAAACCACCATCATGATTACCGGCGAGAGCGGTACCGGCAAAGAACTGGTTGCCGAAGCGGTACACAGCTTCAGCGCCCGTTCCGAAGGCCCGTTCCTTCCGGTCAACTGTGCCGCTCTTCCTGAAACGTTGATTGAGTCAGAACTGTTTGGCCATACCAAAGGAGCCTTCACAGGAGCCAACGCTGAAAAGGTCGGCCTATTCGAAGCAGCTAAAGGCGGAACGCTCTTTCTGGATGAAATCAACTCCATCCCCCACGGCTTGCAATCAAAGTTGCTCCGCGCCATTCAGAATAAAAAGATTCGTAAAGTCGGCGGAACGCAGGAATTTGAAGTGGATGTGCGTATTCTCGCAGCCTCCAACCGGAATCTTGAAAATATGGTAAAGGAAGGCAGCTTCCGCGAAGACCTCTTTTACCGCCTGAGTGTAATTTCCATCGATATTCCTCCGCTGAAGACGCGTCCGGAAGATATTCTTCCCCTCGCCCAGCACTTTATCGGTCTGGAACTGGAGCCCGGAGAAGAATTCCCGACGATGGATAACGCGGTGCTTTCCATTCTTCAGAATTACACCTGGCCGGGCAATGTGCGTGAATTACAGAATGTAATCCAGCACTGTCTCACCTTCCTGCATGATGCAAAAATCACCAAGGAAACCCTGCCCTCTAAACTGATCGTTTCCTACGAAGAGAACCCCGGTGCACAAACTGCGGCACTGACCGGTGAGTTTGAAAAAGGGAAATCGCTCAAAGCCTTCCTTCGTGCAAAAGAGAAGGAATACCTTAAGACCGTTATTGATACCATGGGTGGCGACAAGGTCGCCGCGGCCAAAGAACTGGACATCAGTCTGGCAACCCTCTACCGAAAACTCCCGGAAGAGCAGCAGGACCAGCAATAGACTTCCAACCATTGGAAATCCTTAAAAACGCGCTCCTTATTTAACCAAGAGCGCGTTTTTTATTTCATCTCCCCTGCCGAACCATATCAGCTGATGAACGTTGGTTCCCCAACAGAAGTCCGCAAAGATCGCGAATTATGGAATCGGTTGTCTTTGATAATTTTGCGGCCTTGGAGTGAAAAAAACGCCACAAACAGGATAGGGTTTGAGGCTAAACTGACAGACGTATTCCTCGCAAAGACACATTCCGCACAACTCCACACTCTCCGCCCCTTAGTGAAATGATAGGTTGGCCGACGGCAAAGGACGATTTGTGCGCATGCGCGGTGCGGACTGTGACGCGAGATTCAGTCATGCCGACTTCGATGACCGATTGGAGGGACGACCTCCGTGTCGTCCTATCCTCCTGCCCCCTCAAACCAAACTGACGGCGTTTCATTTCCTTTTCCAGGATCCAGGTCTCTCAAATCGTGATTTTCCAATCTTTGGAACTCAATTCCTTCTCAGTTCTGTTTAATTTCAAGAATTTTAACCCTTTTCAAATTTGACCTAATATTTTTTATCAACCTGAACTATTCGACAAAAACCCCTTATTTTAAGCCATTTTTAAGCTATTCAGCCTTTGTGCGCTCTATTTCAAACAGCCCCTCAAACAAAACTTGGCACGCTAATCGCTATATAGCTATCCGTCTGCAAGATAAGACGAGGCGAGCTCGAACCAGACACACAAAATTGAAATTAAAATAAATAAGGAAAATAAAATGAAAAAAATGAACAAAAAAGGATTCACCCTCGTAGAAATCATGATCGTAGTTGCCATCATCGGTCTGCTCGCAGCAATCGGCATCCCTTCCTTCCAGAAGGCTCGTGCCAGCTCAATCGATAAGTCCATTGCAAACAATGTTCGCATTGTAGAATCGGCCGCAGAACAGTTTGCCATGGAAGAAGGTCGGGCTACCGGAACTGTAAGTAGTGTTGAATTGACTCCATATGTAAAAGGTGGCCTTGACAAGCTGGATGTTGGTGAACGTACGCTCAAAGACACGTTTAACGTAACTCTCGGCACCCCGCTTGAATCAACTATTATTTACAACTAATTTAGTTGTAGTAATAGGCTAACCCTGTCATCAAGACGGGGTTTATCAACAGTCTGAAACCCCGTCTTTATGGCGGGGTTTATCTTTTTTCGGGTTAACAGATCGCCACCTAGTAAGTGCAGGATTGTTCCAATCCATGTAAGTTTCATCCGATTAAGTCGCTCAAATGAGCGCGTATTCGCTAGTTTAGGTGCGTTTCGAACGAAATCGGGCATAGCGCGGTGCCCATGCAGTTCTTTGCGGCGGCGATGCAAAGCGAATCTGAGGAACGCAAGACAACCTGCGTTCAACCGGTTCGTTTTGCCGCTTATAGATCCGTTTGCCGTGCTTTTGGTTGCGGAGGACACTGATCTATTGCCGGCATTCCTCCCAGACGGAGCAGGCGAAGACTTTCGCATGATTGCGGCTTGGGTGCGCGGGCAGCGAGGCAGACCGCGGCATTTGATTTGTATTCGCGGTAACTGTCGCGGCTGATCCCGCGGTCGGTGAGGCGCCTTTGCAGATGATGGGCGGTTAAATAGCCGGCGTCGGGGCCAACGCTCTTGACTTCGAACTTGAATCGCGGCTCTGGCGCTCGAGTCGATCCAGACAAGAGATGAGTCATGCACGTTACCGGTAGATATTAATAAAGCTCCGGAGTGATCTCCAGAGCTTTACCAACAGTCTGAAACCCCGTCATCACGGCGTTTTTTGTTATAATCTAAAACAGTGAATAAAGATTAAATAGTTCGTCCAGAAGACTGAATGTAAGACCTTCTACTCGTGAGGGTTTATATCCCCCTGCCCACCTAATTTCACCTTAAGCTTTTTCAAACTGTGTCATCCCGTAATCATCCGGTTCCCGCCGACGAGAGAATAGACATTGTTGTAGCCAGCGGAGCGGAAGGCGTTGGCGGCATAGTTGGTGCGGACGCCGGCAGCGCAGACAAGCAGGTACGGTTGTTCTTTATCGATGGTTGCCGGATTATTCAACAGCTCATTCATCGGAATGTGCTGATGATCGCAGGGTAAAGGCGAAACCGCCACTTCGTGGGGCTCGCGGATATCGATGACCTGAAAGTCGGCCAACGTAATTTCATCGATCGTGACTTCAATAGATTCGGGCATGGGAGTTTCCTAATTGTGGGCAACACGCATTCTATTCTCTGGAAGCATCCGTTTTCGCATAGAACAGTCGGCCAGGTTGAAAATCAGATGTTCGCTCTCCAACCGTCCTCTTACCTGTAGCAGATACTTGATGGCTTTCAAAGTCAGGATGGAACCGATAACGCCGGCAACGAACAGCTGAGGACTTCGTTCGGCACTCCGCCGTCGGGCGGACTCGTGGGTTCGCCCCTACATTCGCCCTGAAATAGCATGCGTCGATCCATGTGTCGCCCCGCCCCGACGCGGAACAGTTTCCAATGATTGGAAATTTTTAGAGCCTCTTGGTCGGCAATCTGCTATTTCTGTCTGCACTGTTTTGCACGATGTAGGAGAATATATGACCACCCGAAGGACCGCCGCACTTGCGCTCACCACTGTTCCAATGATTTCCAGCGCTGTAAAAATTATCGAGATCGATAAGGAGTCGAAAACAGAACCCCGGCAACCTGAACCCGCCCCTTCCCGCGCCATCCAGACCGATTCCGAAATGATCAGCGAAGAGGCGGTTCGGATTCTGAGCTATACCATCTATGCCGAAGCACGGGGCGAACCTTATGAAGGCCAGAAAGCCGTGGCCTCCGTCATTCACACCCGCTCTCAGCAGTTGCACATTCCCATGGCTGAAGTCTGCCGGCAGGAAAAACAATTTTCCTGTTGGAACAGTATTTCGGAAGTGCCGTCCTTCTACGGCCCGGGCAAAGGACTGAAGCACGCCGATGTGAAAGCGCGCAACACGTGCTACACCCTCGCATGGCTGTTGGTCTCCGGCTATGGGAAATGGGATTACCTGACCCACTTCTATAATCCTGCCAAAGCGAATCCCAGTTGGCGGCGGGACATGCAGGGCGTGAAAACCATTGGCAACCACGTCTTCGGTTATATCCGCTGATAAAAAAGTAACTTCGAATATATGGATTAGTCTTTCGCGAAGGCAATCCCGAAACTGATCGGCGCACTGGCCACTTCCATACCATCCGCAAAAATACCAACGGCCTGCACCTGATTCGGCCCTTCGCCCACCATCAGTTCATCGAGCACCAGTTCGGCTTCGGGGTCGTACACTTTTTCATCGATCACCAGTTCTCCGGAAACCAAACGGATTTTCTCCGGTTTTTCCGAGCCGCCGATCTCGACCTTAATCCCGTGCTCGTGTTTTCCGAGCCTGCTGATCTGAGGAAGAATCGTAACGGAACGTCCCCGCTTCACCACGGTAATCGGTTTAACTGCTGACATATTGAACTCGACCATGTGGCGGATGCTCGCAACAGCGCGTAGCTCGTGATAGCCGTCGGAGAGCTTATACAACCGCACATGCACAGAGTTATCGTCTGAGAACGGCTTGATCTCTTTTCCATCCAAATAGAATGCATACTGGAATTGAGCATTCTGTACCCGAGCTTCCGCCATAGCTAAAAAAGTAAAGTCGCTCTTCAGCGAGTCCGCTCCGAGAATCTTGACTGAAAAAGGCAATGCGTACGGTTTCGCCAACGGATCACCCAGCAACAGCGACTGCAGCGGACAGGCGATGGATTGGTAGAAGCTTTCGAGCATGGTCGATCCCGCAGCATAGTGCACAAAGAACCGTGCGGACGGAAACTTGTTCGGGTTGGAATAGGGTTCCACCACCGCCCCGGCGGTTGCCGTTGCTCCGGCTTCAATCCAGTCCGTGCATTTGGACTGCCGCTTCTGGAACTCCGCACTCCAGCTGGTCAGATGCTCCGCCATGGCTCCCGGCGCAAACGAGGTAATCTGCGAAGGATCCACATTTTCAGCTCCCATCAAAACGCCCATGACATTGCTTTTTCCTGCGGGAAAATTGGTCGTGACCATGGCGGAAATATTTTTGGATTTCAGTTCGTTGATGGCCGGATAAAACTGATATTCACGACACTTCGAACGGACATCGTCGCTTTGGACGAAATAGATACCGCTCCGCTGTCCGCGGAAGTCCGATTTGGCGCCACGGCCAATACTCTTCAGTACCGTTTCTACATCGTTCCCTTTTTCACCGACATACCCGAGCATCATGCTGGGCAGCGGCATGCGATCGCGCAATCCGTATTGCAGCCAGGCGGCTTCCGGCGGCACTTTGGCCGCTTCGCCCAATCCTTTTTTCTGCATACCGAGCGACATGGTATTCAGATTCATTTTCAGTCGTTCGTTCGGACCGGCAAAAAGTTTGGAAAAATATTTCCCGTCCTCCACCAGACTCAGTCCCGGCATTTTATTGCGCATAAAGGTCATCCCGCCGACCGACATCTGCTTCCGGTCATTGGAATCGGTTTTCACGCGAATGGGAAAATCGACAGAATAGACCCACGCCAGAACCTGCTGATCCAGCCCTCGAGCATTTACCGCCGCATTGGCCGGTTCCCAGATCAGCTTGGTAAACTCTTCCGGCGAAACCGTTGCAGAACCGCCGTAGGCCGATTCCGGCACATCAAGATATACCACGTTCCGGCGGGGAATCTGACGGACGGCGATGTAGGTATTGGCCACTTTCAGCGAAGCCTGCGACTGCCGGTTAACCAGCAGCAGTATCTCTTGCGGCATCTGCGCCTGAACCAACAGGCTCATCAGCATTACAGCCGACAGGCAGATCAAACCGCGCACACGAATCATTCCAAATAGGCTATGTAACATATTAACTCCCGTTATAAAGACAGCAGAAGTATGAAGAGCTTCCCCATGAATTTCAACCCGCGTTCCTCTGAGTTTGTATTCGGCCTAAAGCTCGCCGAAAACAACCGCCTCAAAAACCTGAAATTCACAATCATTTTTCCAATCATTGGAACCCAGCCCGGCCTTCATGGCCAAATGCGACAAAGTGGTCTCCAGATCCCACCCCTGTTCCGGCGCCACCTGAGGCAGAAAAACCGCAGAATACATGGAGCGGGTCAGCACGATGCCGTGCTTTCCGATTTCAATTTCATCACAGGAAGAAACCGTCTTCGGTGACGTGAGCGCTGAGATTTCAACATCGATTTCCTCCAATTCATCTTCGCGGACTTCAGGAAAGCGCGGATCATGAAAAGCGGCATTCACCGCGTGCTCGGAAACGGCTTCGAACAGCGGGCGGCGCGGGAATATTTCGCCAATGCATCCGCGCAGAATGCCCTGTTTATGCAAGGTCACGAATGCGCCCATGGTTTCCCGCATGGCCGGAGAAATTTTCAAGTTCAACTCCGGTTCATCCGTTTTCAATTTTTCAGCAATCCGGTGTCGAGCCAGTGCCAGCAACTCGAGCTTATCGGTGCCTGAAAGCGGCTTGGGTGCAACAACTTCGGAACGGTTGCTGTCTGCCGATGCCAGCGTATCGGCACTTTTCCATCGCCCCGTAACCGCAGCGGAAAGGTAACTGACACAATGCGTCCAGTCGCCGGACAGATGCCCCGAAGAGTCATATTTCAACAGCTTCACCCGGGCGTCTTCGCCGAGCATGGACAACAGTACGGCAATGGGGCTTCGCCCGCAGATGGTCGCACCGGTGTTCTCCACATACTGAAGAAAACCGGCACAATCGTTCTGTTCAATCAGCCTGAATGCCCCCATATCGAGGCTCTTCAGATTACTCGGAATATCATCCTCAAACGGCACATAATCAAACGCGCGTCCGTAATGCGTAAAATCGGAACTAACCACCAGCAAGGTCTGTTCATTCAGCAACGGCAGCAACCGGTTGCCCACCAAAGCGGCACTCGCCTCATTCAGCTGACCACACACGATGGGAATCAGTTTAAAGTCGGAAAGCACTTCCTGCAGGAACGGCAGCTCAATCTGCACGCTGTGCTCACTTTGATGCGCATAGGGATGCGCCACGAAGGTTTCATTTTTCCAGAGGTTGGAAATGGCCTCGCGGTCCAGCTCAATCCTCCCCAGCGGGGTCTCAATGTGCGAGACATCCGGAATACTTACGCAATCCGGCAGGGCAACCTGATGGCTGGGTCCGATAACAATCACGCGATCGTACGTCCGACCTTCCAGCAATTGAACCCCGCTTGCTGCGACCATTCCGGAATAGCGATAGCCAGCATGAGGAAGCAGCAGGCCGAGTAAATTTTTCACCGGCGGCGTTTTTTCAATATCAATATACGCCCGCAGTTCGTTGCTCAGACGAACGGGGTCATCCACGTACCAGCTTCCGGCCAGCTCCGATTTAAGAATCGATGTTTTCACTGCGACCTCCCGGTTGAACAAAACCAGAATACACCGCACCTATTTAAACGACAATATTCCAATGCACGGAACTTTCCGTTGCAGTCTGGGGCGGCCGCCCGTATTCTTGTGTTCAGATGATTGAAAACCCGCTCATCCGATATGCCTTGTATGGAGGAGGAATCTACCTCTTTCTGAATCTCTATGCCCTGCTCATTTCCGACCGGCTGCTGTTTCGGCCTCAGAATCCCGGCTATACCCATCTTCCCAATGAAGTGCGCATCCCGACTTCAGATGGTGAAACGCTCAATGCCGTCTATCTGAACAATCCCGAAGCAGAATATACGCTGCTCTTCAGCCATGGGAACGGCGAGGATCTGAGCGTTGTACTGCCCTTCGTTGAGCAGTTCCGCGATCGAGGCTGTTCGGTATTCATGTATGACTACCGCGGTTACGGCACCAGCGACGGCGCCCCCTCCTACCGGAAAGTGAAAGATGATGCCGAAGCGGTCTACCGATGGTTAACTGAAGAACAGGGCGTTGCTCCGGAAAAGATTATTGCTCAGGGCCGCTCACTCGGCGGAGCGCTGGCCACGCGGATTGCGGCGCACCACCCGGTGGGCGGACTGATTCTCGAATGCTCGTTTGCTTCGGCCCTGCGCGTAAAAACCGGCATTTCCCTCCTGCCCTGGGACAAATTCAACAGCGAAAAACTGATGACACAGGTCAACTGCCCGGTGCTCGTGATACATGGAGAAAACGACCACGTGGTGCCCTTCAGCCACGGAAAAAAACTCTATGCCGCCGCTCCGGATCCCAAACGTTTTCTATGGATTGAAGACGCCCGGCACATGGACTATGCCTACGTTGCGGAAGAGCGCTACTTCGATATCATATCAGACTTCATCGGCGACATTTCCTCATACCAGAGCACGAGCGCGGAATAGTCCATAAAACCGTCGCCGGTTCCGTGCGCTTCGAAACCGAACCGGGCTCCGGCGCTGAACGGCAGCGTGTCGAGCAGATGATAACGCGACAGCACGCCCGGCCGCACCTGAGCGCGCAACGGATGCTGAAAGCGGGAATCCGAGCACCACGCAAAGCCGAAATAATCCTCCGTACCGGTTCCGCGCCAGCCGGGTTTATCCGAGCCGTTCAGATGGATGAGCGGATCGCCCTCGCCCCACCAGCCGGAGCCGTGATTTGCGACCTGAATGTTACAACCCACAAATCTTCCAGCAGTTGGAACTGTTGCCAGAGCCAGAACATTCGGGCCGGAGAGCGGAAGTTTCCAATGACTGGAAACACGGCCGCAGAAGGTTCCGGAAACGTTGCGGCTGATCTTCATGGACGCCGCAACACCGACGGCGACCTCTTTTCGGCCCGTGTTGCGGATATTAACTTTTGCTCCCTGATGAAACGGCATCGGCCAGCGGATGGTTGCAACTGAACCGCGAACCGTAATGGGCACCGACTGAATATCCTCAAAATGCTCCGACACCCCGCAAAGCAGGTATAGCGGACAGCTGAGAGAAGGCTCCTTTTCACCGTCCCAGTACATTTCAATGTGCAATCCCGAAAGCTCCTTCTTCGAACCGGCCGATAGTTCCAGACATTGGAAACCGCCCCGCCCCATAGTCCACAAGAGGTTAGCGGTTTCAGTAGGCTTGATCGTTCGCGAAGAGATCGGCCCCAACTCATCTGATCGACCGGCTTTCCAATGTCTGGAAATTTGCTGAAGGAGCGTCCGGCTTTCGGCGATGCGGCCCGGATCGAACGGCTTGATTTCCTTTTTTGTTTCTATCCGGTTCCAGGCCACCTGATAAAAAAGCGCGCCGAGTTCCTCCCGGCTCTTAACCCTGAGCGTGAGCCGGCAGTGCTTCCGGTGTACAATCGGAAAATGCAGATTAAAACCGCCCGCAGTTTTTGAAGCGAACGCGGTCTTAGCCGGGAGCCACTTCCCCAGAAGAAAGGATTGGAACGAATACACTGATGTTTCACCATCGACTTCAACAAGCAGCTCGCCGACCGGGTTGGCCGACCAGATCCACGTGATGGCGCCCGGTCCATCGGCCTCGGCCAGCACGGCTTCATAGCCGCCGGCAACGGTCCGTATGTCCAGAAAAGTTCCGTGGTCGAGATCACCATACTTTACAGGCGAATAGCCGGTCAGCGATACAGGACCGGAGGAACTGGAAAACAATTCGGAAGCAGTGAAAAGCTGCGGTTCCAGTTTCCAGACATTGGAAAGCAGGGTCGACCACGAGACCTCGCTGAAAGAAACCGGCACTTCCTGCTCACGACTGCATCCGAAGCCGATCAGCAACAGGATGAGGAGCAGACGGCGCATCAGTCGACCAGCACGCCGAAATAGGAAACCACCAGCTCGCTGCTGCCGGAGTTGATAATCTCGTGCACCTCGCCGGCTTCAACCACCACGGTGGTGCCGGCATCAAACACATAGCCGACCTCGTTAATGCGGATTTCACCACAGCCGGATTCGCAGGTGAATACTTCCGTCATATCATCGTGAACGTGGGCGGCAGCCTTCTCTCCCGTCGGAAATACGGCGCGCGCATAGTTGGTAATATTGTTCAGCTCGCCGTCTTCCACCCAGACGCGTTTGCGGATTTTCGCATTATGCGAAACTCCGCTTTCTGCCACATCGTTGGTTTTGATCAGTTTCATAGTTGCCGGAAGTATAGTGGGACCGATTTATTTCTCAACTGGTTTCGGAATGGTATCCGGCCGATATGAACGTGGTTCTTTGTAGTCCAGCCGGCTTAGTTTGAATGTTCGCCGGTAGTAGCCGGAATACACCGAATCGCCTGCCACATCCACAAAGGAGGTGCGCTCACCGATGATGCCCGTGCCCCGCACGAAATAGGCTGTGCCGTCTTTATGAATAATTCGCGGGTTCCTCCACTTGGAGTCGTCGCCGTCGATCAGCACCGAGGCCAACTTTCCATCGGCCCGGACGATCTCGAAGTAGGAGTTATAAAAGTCCATTCCCGGTTCCTGCACCAGCGTGACTTGATAGGGCGAAAGGTCGGCGGACAGCCGCAGCTCCCATCCACGCAGGAGATCGTATTGCCACGAGAGGACTTCCCAGGAAAGATAGATTGGATAGATCGATAACAGCATACTGATCAGACCGACGACGGCCAGCAGACGCCGTTTCAGCCCCATCACGAGCAGGAACAGCCCGAAGGGAAACAGCAACACGCCTATCAACAGAATCAGCATTCAGCAACCTTTACCAGAGTCAGGGCTGTCTCAACAGCTGCTCTTCGCCCAAACGGGCTTCGGGATCGAACACAACCGTTTTGCGATAGACCGCAGTTTCGTTGCCCAGTTCCGCCACAAAATCAAAAGGGATTGTTTTGCCCAGCTCGCCGGATTGCGACATGCGGGAGGCCAGGAAGATGCCGATCACCCGGAAGCGGTCCATCGCCAGCGGTTCCACTTTCACACAGACATTTTCACCGGGCATCCCTGAAACCTCGACCATTTCGCCATCCAACAGGCATTCCGTGGCAGATGTGTAGCCAATCAGCACCCCGCTGCGCTTCACCCGCGCCCAGACGGAGGGCTCAACCGTCACCGAGAATTCACTTTTCTTGCCGCGCGATTCCCGCTCGCCCTTTTGCTGAAAGACGGTGTGATGGCTTAATGAAAACTTCAGTTTATCGTCGACCCCGTCATCCACCCGGATCACCAGTTCATCGGTAATGGTGTGCGCCTTGGGCATCTCTGTTTTTTTCGCCGTTTGACACCCGGCCAGAACACCAACCAATACAACCGCAACTCGATATCTCAACATGCCGTATCCCCCTGTCCCCTTTTATTAGGAACACAGAATATGAACAAGTTCAGAGCGGGATTCAAGTTCAGGGTCTTACTGCATCTGTGCAATCAGATCGTATGCCGTTTCCATGGAGGCAACCGGCAGCTCTTTAGAATAGAGTTGCAGCACTTCGCCCAGGTTACAGCTGATATCAATGGGGAAACTGAACGATTCCAAATGGTCTCCCTCCTGCGTAACCTGAACATAAACCCCCAGAACACGGGCCGTATTCTGAAGCTCCGGAATGACCTTAACAATCAGGTGCACACCGGGTTCGTGTGAAACTTTAACCGGCTCGCCATCCAGCAGATAGGTTGCTGTCCGACCGGAATCATTCACAGACACCGCATCTTCCGAAGTCCGGAAAGTCCCCGGATATCCCGAGGCGGAGGCGGATCCCACAATGGCCCAGTCCTCTATCTGCTTCGGATCGTTTCCTGTTAATGCGGCTCTTTGCACAACCACCTCGTAGGTGCCGACAATTTTTTCGATGCGCAGAAGCAGCTTCTCGCTTCGATCAAGCTGCCTTACCGGAGCCGCCACCGACGATTCTCCCGTGCCGGTGGTCTGACAGCCTGCCGCGCATAACAGCAATAACAACATTACATATTTTAACATGGTTTTCTTTCTCCCTTAAACGCTGTCTTCTCCCAAAGACAGACGAGCAGGGCAATAGCTAAAACCATGCCAAATATTGTTGTTAGCCCAGATTTCTGATGATGGTTTCCAGCCATTGGAGCTTTTTTTTCTGAAGCATCGGGCTTGGATGGGCGTTCAGCAAGGGGTGCACTTCCGAAGGAACCGTACAAACGGGCTCGCCGCTGATGCGCTCCAGACATTGCTCCACGAGGGGAAGCAGGCCGAGATCCTGCCCCCACCCCAGCAGGATCGGCGTGGGCGTCTTACGCTCCAGCGAGCGGGTGCATTCCTCTGCGCGTTCTTCACAGAACAGACTGTGCACGTGTCCGCCGATGATTCCGCCCAGCGCGGCGGCTTTCTGAATAAAACTTCCGGATTTGGGATCCCGCAGGTCGGAAAGATTCAGCACCCGGATATGTTTCCAACCTTTGGAAACCGCCACCCGCATCACCTGATACTGCGTATTGTCCGGCTGCGTGAGCACCAGCGTTTTCTGCATGGGATTTCCGGACCGCGGATATTCCAGCACCTCATCCACATGCCCTTCCACCTTCGGGCGGGACGAGCCCGGATTCATCATAATCACCACCACATCCGGCGTCCTTTCCGCAAGGGCCGAAGGATCAGCCTGAGGAATAGACGTGTCCACAATCTCAAGCACACTGCGGCATTTGGCCGTTTCGCCGTTCATTAAGGCCAGTTCATAAAAGTGGCCATAACACGTGAAACGCTTCTTCAGCTCGGCGGCATACATAAATTCCATAAGGAGACTCCAATAAGATAAAAAACAGTTGCGCCCATTTTAGGCTTTCTGCGTGTATCTTAACAAACTATCTTTCACAGGTTCAATTCAAGGGGTGTTGTATGCACATAGTAATAGATATTCTGGCCGCCATTGTTCTCCTGTTTTTCCTGCTTGCCGGTTGGCATAAAGGCTTCATGCTCTCGCTGCTGAGTGTCGTCCGGGTGATCCTCGCCTACGGAGTAGCTTATTTCGCCGGCCGCCACATCGGTTTCTGGCTGGGGGAACTTGCTCACCGCCCGCGCATTGTCACCATCCCGGTTATTGCCGGTCTAACGTTTGTGATTATCACTTTTATCTTTCACGTCATTATGACGAACATGCGCGATGAGCATCGGGAAAAAGAAGAGAAGGAAGACTACAGCCACCCATGGTACAGCTCGTTGGGCGGAAGCCTTATCAATGTGATCGTAGGCCTTCTTTCGCTTGTTTTCCTTTTCTGGCTCGGCGACGTTTTCCTGGTCGGCACCACCGGCAACTCCATTCCCGGTGCTTCTGAATCAAAATTCGGCGGTTTTTCCCGCCGGGCGGTTTATGAAACGGTCAACGTCATCGCTGCGCGCGACGGCAGAGAATCGCAAGCGGCGGCAACGGCCCGGGTCATCAGTAATCCGGCCAAGGGCATGCAGCATCTGGAAAACCTTATTTCTGCCGATTCAGTTCAGCAGCTCGTAAAAGACAAACAGTTTGCGGAAGACCTGCTGAGCGGCGATGCCGACCGTCTGGAACAGAATGTCTCTCTCCAGGCTCTCTTTGCGGATAAAGATACCCTCAATGAACTTAAGGAGCTGGGTATTCTGGGCGGAAAAGAGAAGAAATCGAAGCTCTGCGAAAACCTGTCTAAATTTGGAAGTAACGAGAAAATTCAGGCCAGCCTGCAAAGCCTGCAGGAGAAAAAACTGCTGAGCACCGACAAAATCACCTTGCTCATCCGCGATCCGGATTTCGATATCATCATTGCCGAAGTGGTACGGTAGAGCAACCGTCCTTGCGGTTGACCTAACCGGATGCAATCGGTACTATTTTGATGAGTTTATTGGATATACAAACCCAGGAGAACACCATGAAAAGAAGTCAACTGCTGTTTACCCTAGCCCTCGTTTCCATGATCGGCTTAACCGGTTGCAAAACTAAAGTCGAACGCGTTGCGGTGGACGAACAGATGGATCTGTCCGGACGCTGGAACGATACCGATTCCCAGCTCGTCTCCCAGGAAATGATCGCCGATATCGCCACCCGGCCGTGGATTGAGGAATATACCTCCAAAAACGGCAAGAAGCCTGTTGTGATTGTCGGCTCGGTTCGAAACAAGAGTTCCGAACATATCGAAACCGAAACCTTCACCAAGGATCTCGAGCGCGAGCTCATTAATAACGGCCGCGTTACCTTTGTGGCCAACAAGGTCGAGCGCGGCGAACTGCGCGAAGAGCGCAAGGAACAGCAGACCTGGTCCACAGAAGAAACCCAGAAACGCCTGGCGGCCGAAACCGGCGCCGACTACATGCTGCAGGGAAGCATCAAAACCATCATCGATCAGGAAGGTAAAGAATCCGTTAAATTCTATCAGGTCGATCTGGAAATGATTCATCTGGAAACCAATGAAAAGGTCTGGATGGGCGATAAGAAAATTAAGAAATATGTGAAAAAACGCAGTCGTAAGTGGTAGCAGTTCCTTTAAAAAGCGGCGCAATGTGCGCCGCTTTTTTGAGATATCATTAATGCGTTTCCCCTTCCTCCATCTGATGCTGTTCGCTGCGTTGGCCCTGCTTTGCGGGTGCGCCAGCCTGCGGACCGACAAATCGCACTATGCCGGCATGGATGTGATGCTGGCCAAAGCGGATTATCAGACGGCGATTACGCAGATTGAAGCGGCGAAGGAAAAAACCTACTCCTATAAGGACCGTGTCATCTATTACCTTGATACCGGGATGCTCTACCACTGGAACGGCGAGTATGAGAAGAGCAATAAACAGCTCGAACAGGCCGAATTGGCCATTGAGGAAAACTTTACTAAAAGTCTGACCCGCTCTGCCGCCACCCTGATTTTGAACGACAATGCCCAGGCCTATTCAGGGGAAGACTACGAAGACATTTATCTCAATGCCTTCAAGGCACTGAACTATCTCGCGCTGGGGAAAAATGATTCCGCCTTCGTTGAGGTCCGGCGTATCAACAACAAGCTGCTGCAGCTCGAAAGCAAATACGACAAAGTTGCCCGGAAGCTGAATGAAGCCGAAGAGGCCCACGAAGAATTCCGCCCCGGAAAAAGCCACTTTCAGGAATCCGCTCTTGGCCGCTATCTGAGTATGCTGCTCTACCGCAACGACTATAAATGGGACGACGTCCGTATTGATCTGGAAAAAATTTCCAGGGGCTGGAAACTCCAACCCGATATTTACACTTTCGACCCGCCCGATTTCTCGTCGGAAACGGATCGCATCTCCCCGCCGGTCGCCCGCCTGAACATCATTGCCTTCAGCGGCATTGCCCCCGATAAAAAGGCAGGATCCTTCTACGTCTACACCGAAAAAGACCTGATTGTGCTCGCGGGGACCTCGGAAGACTACTTGGGAAAACAGAATGTCTCCGGCCTGACCGTAATCCCATGGTTCGGTGTTGAGCCCGGATATAACTTCAAGTTCCAGCTGCCGAACATGGTCAAACGCCCCTCCAAAGTAGATCGCATTGAAGTCGTGGTGCGCGGAGGAGGAACCAACGATCTCCAACGCCTGGAAAGTCTCGAAAATGCCGCGATGGAAACCTTTGGCGTCCGCAAACCGATTATCTACATGAAAACGGTCACCCGGGCCGTGGTGAAAGGGCTGGCCACTCAAACTGCCACGCAGCAGGTAACCAACGATATGGACAGCGGCCTGGCCTTCTTCACCCGGTTGGCCACCAGTGCACTCGTCAACAAAACAGAGAATGCCGACCTCCGGATGTCGCGCTTCTTCCCTGCCACAGCCTCCATTGATGAAATCCATCTGGAAGAAGGCATGTACGATGTCAGCATAAACTACTATTCCATGAGCGGTTCCCTTCTCCATACTGATGAACGAGAAGGGGTTTCTGTCAAAGCCGGAAAACTTAATGTGCTTGAATCCTCCTACCTGAACTGAGGAAAATATGATGCTGAAAAACAGTTTACTTGCCCTGCTATGCATTTCGCTGCTCTCCTCCTGCGTCACCAACAAGAACAAAGAACCGGACTGGGTTTCCAACCCCAAGATTGCGTATCCGGAAGATCTTTTTCTCGTGGCTGTCGGCGCGGGCGATACGCGCCACGCGGCGGAAAATGCCGCCGCGGCCAGCCTTTCACGTATTTTCGAATCGCACATCGAATCCGACGAACGCCTGCTCGACCAGACCCGGGAAACCACCGGAAGCTACGAACGCACCTCCGACTTCTCCTCCGACATCAACATTCTGTCCTCGCAGACGCTGGTCAACATACAGCACGCCGAAGCATGGAAAGACCCGCTCGGCCGCTACCATGCCGTGGCCTACCTGAACCGGCGCGATACCGCCGGAATATACCGGGATAAGATCGATGAAAAAACAACACGCGTTAATTTCCTGAGGGCCAGTCTGGAAGATAATGATGACCTGCTGAAAACCTATGCCACCCTTCGAGCGGCCAATGCGCACGCATTGGAAGCCGACTATCTGCTTCGCCAACTGAAAGTGATCCACCCCCCTTCGGTGCCCGGCGCCACTCCGGCCTATTCACTGAACCAATTGCGCAAAGCGCTGGCCGATGCCGCCAAACAGATCAAAGTTCAGATCGATGTCGACGGCGACAATGAAAAACGAATGACGGGCACACTGCAGGAGTTCATTACCCGCTACGGCTTTGTGGTCGGCAAACCCACAGTTCTCGACGTGACCGCCAGCGTAATGATTAACGACACCGGTGAACGTGATCAAGGCCTCGTCTTTGTGCGCTATGAACTGATGCTGCAGATTAAAGATTCCAAGGACAACGTTCTGGTCACGGTGCGCGACAAAGGACGGGAAGCGCATAAAACCCTTGATCAGGCTCAAACGCGTTCTTTCCGAACGCTGGAAAATTCCATCAAAGCCGGCGGGGCCCAGCGGCTCGACACCTATTTTGATTCGCTGATCGACCAGCAATAGAGTTCCAACCATTGGAAAACAGAGGTGGCGACAAAGCGCCACCCTCCAATGCCAATGAACAGAAAATATCTTGTCCTGGAGGGCGATGCTTCGTCATCGCCGCTTCCTAAAAGGACCTGGCCTCGGACTTCCCAACCACTGGAAGAAAATTAAACCAACGTGACGCGGTGGCGACAACGCGCCACCCTCCAATGCCGATGAACAGAAAACATTTTGTCCTGGAGGGCGATGCTTCGTCATCGCCGATAAACGACCCGGCCTCGAATCTTCCAATCATTGGAAAAATCAGAAGCGCGGATAGCCGGTGCCGGGCAGCAGCTGCGCCTTTTTGACCACTTTGGGAACCAGCCCGATGGTTGCCAGCAAAACAAGAGTCATGCATGCGAAGGCCAGCAACAACGAGTCGTAGGCGGTAAAGGTCCGGCCCAACATCGTCCATTCCGGGGCCAGCAGTTCCCAACTGATCGACCGCGAAACAAATAACTGCGATGCAGCAATCCCCATACTGAATAAGGTTTGGCTGACGGCCGTGGAAAGCGACTTGTTGCGAGCCGGAATCAGCTCCAGCATTTCCGAGGTCACCGCAATTCCGCTGGTAGCCGCAATCAAACTGAACATAAACATGCCTGCCCCGACCTGAACGGCCAGCGGCAATGGAATCCAGAACCGGGCCAGCATAGCGAGAATCACCAGCGTGTAACAAATGTGCGTTCCCAGGAAAACCAAACGGACCCCCCACCGATCTACCAGCCGCCCTCCGACCAGATTGCCCGCCACACTGCCCGCAAGAAACAGCGTCCCCATCAACTGAATACGCGCGGGAGTAAAATCGAAAACATCTTTCTGCATCAGCCCGTACACCAACGGAATGGCAGCTGTAAAAAGTGTGATCAACAGCACATAGCTGTTGAAAGCGCCGAAGCCGGGAATGCCGAACACAAACTTAAGCGATTCCTTAAGGCTCGTTCTGGCCTTCGTATCCTTATGCTCCTGTTCCAGCTCGGGAATTCGGGCATACGTAAAAAACCGCACCACATGGGCCAGGCAAACGATCCCTATAATCACCTGAAAAATGGTCATGCTTTCTGAAATCCCGAGCAACCGGGTGATTAACAGAGAGAAGATAATGCAGACTGTCATGAAGGTTACGCGCAGCCGCCCGAAAAACCGCCCGCGAATCTCGCGCGGGACAATCGGGTTCAGCAGAGCAAACCAGCTCGCACCCTGCATGGTTCCCCCGATGGAAAAAATAAGAATACCAACCGCCAGCAACACCAATGCAAGATGCGGCTCAACCCACCCGACGGCCAATACCATAAACAGACCAATGACCACCATCCCCTGCCCAATCAGCCCTTGCCGGATCTTACCCGTTCGGTCGGCCAGAAAAGCGGACGGAATCATCAGGGCACCGCCCACCAGAGGAGGCAGTGCAAAGAGAAAGGCGATGGAAGCGTTCGAAATACCCAGCTTGGTGAAGTAGTTCAGAAAAAATCCGTTCTGATAAAAAGCCGCACTCAACATCCCGAGGCATTGGGTCAGAATGATGATATTGAACACTTTTTTTCGCTGTTGATCGGAAAGCATCGGAGAATGTTGTCGCCAGAGCGTTCTGCATGCAAGCCCGTTGTTTCAAATTGGCCCCCCCCTTCAAACTTCAAGTTTCCATTTTCAAGTTTCTCCCCATTCCCCTACTGTCCACCCCATGGAATCAGGACTTTATATTGTAGGCACTCCCA
This sequence comes from Pontiellaceae bacterium B12227, assembly GCA_029432775.1. Taxonomy (GTDB): domain Bacteria; phylum Verrucomicrobiota; class Kiritimatiellia; order Kiritimatiellales; family Pontiellaceae; genus Pontiella. The sequence continues at coordinate 27,403 of JAROAZ010000006.1, forward strand.
TCGGAAATCTGGGCGACATCTCTTTCCGGGCATTGGAAACGCTGAAAGAGGCCGATCTGATCGTGGCCGAAGACACGCGCCACACGCGGCGACTGACGGATCGCTACGAGATCTCTACCCATATGATGAGCTGCCACAAGTTCAACGAAAAGCAGCGGGCCGAACAGATTATTGAACGAATTCAGGAGGGCCAGGTTGTTGCCATGGTCACGGACTCCGGCATGCCCTGCATTTCCGATCCCGGCTCCCGCGTGGTGCTGCTCTGTCAGGAATCCGGTATCCCGATCACCTCCGTCCCCGGCCCGGCGGCCGTCACAACAGCAGTGGCGCTGAGCGGATTCGGAGAACACGGTTTTATTTTTGCGGGATTTCTGCCCCATAAAAGCGGTGGGCGGAAGCGTGATTTGCTGAAATGGGCGGAAGCGGACCTCCCGGTCGTGCTCTACGAATCGCCCTACCGGCTGATCAAGGTGCTGGATGAAATTGAAACACATCTCGGTGAAGACCGAACCGTATTTGTGGCTCGCGAAATGACCAAAAAATTTGAAGAGCTCTCCACCGGAACCCCTTCTGAAATAAAATCCCGCTATGAGGGACGCACCGTTAAAGGAGAATGTGTGGTTATCATCCGGCCCGAAGGTCGTACCAGATAAACCTGCTTTTTTAATTCTTTTTCAGTGTGCAGGCCGAGCAAAATCTATGATTTTTAATTATTCGCGTTGAACTCCGATTCCGCAGTGCTACTATCTCGAACGGTTCAGAGTATTTAAGGGTTAAGAGAATAATGGGTTCTGGCAATAATAGTGACAACCTAACTGCGGCATATATTGATCATATGGCGGTCATCCGGGTGGAAGGCCGTGGTTCGTTCAAGATCAGCCCCTCGATGAAGCAGTTCATCCATCAGGTCATCGCCAAGAAATCGGCGGAGCGGATTGTGATCGATATGTCTGACTGCACCGGTATGGACAGCACGTTCATGGGGGTCATCGCCGGCCTTGCCTGCCTGATTAAAAGCAAACCCGACTTCAGATTCAAACTGATTAACCTCTCTGAAAAAAACAAGAAGCTGCTCGTTACTCTGGGAGTCGACCGGGTGGTGAACTATTCGCTCGCCTCGGACAAATCCAACGAGCTGGATAACTGCGACGTCTGCGGAGAAGCTCTTCCGGCCGACCTCAGCAACAAGTTGGAAGCGGCAAAAACAACGCTCGAAGCACACGAAACGCTTGTGGATATCAACCCCGACAACTACAACAAGTTCAAATCCGTTCTCGAATTTCTTGAGGACGATGTCCGCTCTTTGAGCAACGAATAGGTTTGTCATGCATGGTTTACTGATCTGGTTGACCATCTTTACAGGCACTCTTTTTCCCGTATTATGCTTTGCCATCCTTTTTCAGAATCATGGAAAGCTCCTTCGGCTTCAGCGACAGCGTGACCGGCTCCTCCAGGAAAAAGAAGCGGCTCTCGGCTTTGTAAACAGCGTGGGCGAGGTTTTCGCGGAAGCTGAGACAATCGACATGAACGTTCTGCTTTCCCGGGTACTTCACTATGCAGTACGCACCTGCAAAGCCGGCTCCGGTGCCATCTACCTCCGGAATCCGCAGACCTCCGACCTCGAAGCCCGTTCGGTTTCCGGCGTTTTCCCGCCCCCTTTCCTGACCGATGCCTCCACGCTTGGCTTCGAAAACAATACCGCCGAGAAGCTGGAGGAAATCGTTAAAAACGAATCCATCAAACTGGGTCGCGGATTGATTGGCGAAGCCGCGGTGCTCGGCAACTCCATTCTGGTGGAAGATGCAGAGCTGGACTCCCGTGTCCCGCAGATGCTTGAAGACTTCCTGAAAATCAAGACGCTCCTGATTGTTCCCATGCGTTTTGGCAACCACACCATCGGCGTAATGGCACTGGCAAACCGAACGGATGGCGGACGTTTCTCCCTGCCGGAACTCAACCTGGCCCAGGCTTTGGCCGTGCAGGCCTCCGTGCCCATTCATTATGCCGGCATTCAGGAAACGCTCGAAGAAAAGCGGGAACTCGACAGAGGAATGCAGATTGCCCAGCAGATTCAAAACTCCCTCCTGCCCCAGCATATTCCCAGCTTCGAAACGGTGGATATTGCCGCTTTCAGCCAACCAGCCATGGACATCGGCGGCGACTACTACGACCTGATCCATATCGATGACCGCCACATCGGCCTCGCCATTGCTGATGTCAGTGGAAAAGGAATCGGCGGCGCACTGATGATGGCTGTCTGCCGCAGTGTAATCCGTGTGAATGCAGAGATGGTCTACGATCCCGCCACCATGCTCACCTCCATGAATAAAACGCTCAGCAGCACGCTGGCAGAAGACATGTTCATCAGCATGCTCTATATGGTGCTGAACCTCGACACCCATCAACTCAGCTACGCCCGCGCCGGCCACGAAGCGCCGATCATCATCCGCAATGGCGAACCGAAAGCCGAACAGGTGGAAACGGCCGGAATTGCCATTGGCCTGGTGGATAACGAAATCTTTGCGGACGTCATTGAAACGCGCAACCTATCTCTCCATCCCGGCGACCTTGTGGTGGGCTACACCGACGGTATCACCGAAGCCATGAACAGCAGTCATGAAGAATGGGGAACCGATACGCTCTCTGACTGCATTGAAAAAATGGCCAATGCCTCCGCCGGTGATCTTCTCGATAATATTCGGAAAGAAGTCGAGGCCTTCACCGGAAATAACCGGCAGTCGGACGACATGACCATGATCGCCCTGAAGATTAGATAGACCGCATCATCCCGCCCGGAAGGCGGCGCTTCGTCGCCGCCGGTTTTGACAAAGCAAAACCCTCCACCTTCATCAGCTGAACCACCGGACCAACCCGACGGCCCATACCCTGGAGGGCGGTGCTTTGTCACCGCCGAACTCCACAGCCTTACCCCATCCACTGCGTGAAAACAGCTACTGCCCCTCGAACTCGAGCCGATAAAAACAGTTGGTATCTTCGGCCGCCAGCTGCACCACCAGCTTGCCGGCACTCATCTCCAGCACCTCGGGCACCGCATGGGTCCACGAGACCAGATCACTCGAGCGGAGCACACGCGACCGCATCAGTACCTGCGGATCAATCTCATAATCCAACGTAACCGCAGGACGTCCATACAAATCTTCAGAGGATTGGATGACCGGATTCGGAACGGTATTGGAGGCCAGCCACTCAGCAAACAACACCGGCTGGTTCGTGGCGCCCACCTCCGTAATCTCAAAATTAACATACACATCTTCCGCCGGCGCCGTTACCGCATCGCCGGATTGGAAAGCATGCAGGGTCACGCTTCCGGCCTCATTCGTCAACGTAAGCTGAAGTGCGGAATCAATCACCACGCCATCCGGCCCGCGTTGCACTTCCATCTGAACCGGAAGCCCCCGGCTCGAATAGGCTTTTACCTGTACCGTGTGATTTCCGGCAATCTGATTGGCCACGCTCTCAACAAAGATATGCTGCAGCTGCTCGGCCACATTAAACGAACGGAGAGCCGGCGATGCCGCAGCATAGGTTTCATTTCCGCTCTGGGAGGCCACCACCTCGACCACACCGGTTCCCGTGAAAAACAACCGGCTTCCCTGGTTGGTGGCAGGACCGGACTGCACGGCAAAAAGAACAGGAAGGCCACTATCCGCCTCCGCCGAAAGTTCCAATGATTGGAAACTCAGTTTTTGGTGCGGAATCGGATCGAAAGCAATCGTCTGCCCGAGCCCGTCGAGGGGCGGCGCGTTCAATACACCAATGGCATCCAGGTCAAACCCCGGAGCGCCCGCACTGGCAATGGGATCATATATTGCAAACCCCTCGGCATCTCTGCTCGTACCGTCGCCGATAATGTCTACCAACCGAACATAGCCGATCGACGAAAGGTCCAACGACTGGAAGTTGGCCTCGAATGCGGACACATAGTCGGCTGAAAGCGTGTGCGAACCGGTCAGAATGGCATCAGCCACCAATTGCAGGTCGTACAAATCGAACGGCGTTCCATAGCTTTGGGCATATTTACTCGCAAGCCCGTGAACATCCTGAGCATAGATGAACCCACCCGAACCGGCAGCCGTGTACGAAAACCCGGGGAAACGCACAAAATGAATGCCGTCGGAAGATACCTCAACATAGGCTAGCTCCAGATAATAGGCACTGAAGCTGTTTTCAAAAACAGCAAAATCCGCGCCCGGCCCATCCGAAATACCCTGCGAAAAAGTCAGTGTAATATCTCCACCCCGCCCGAGACAGACAATGTCCATCGATCCGCCAACCGCCGGCCCCAATCCCTTGATCGGAGTTTTCCATTTATCCACTACGTCAGCCCCATAGTTGACATCGGCATATCCGTCCGCCCATGCCACAAAGAGCTCATTCGTCATATGAATGGCCGTGGAGTTAGAGGTGCCCACCGGTCCGGCAAACTCATGATCCGGCCGGAAAGCAAGCGCACTGGCAGCCAGGCTCAGACCGATTAATAGAAACAGGTTTTTCATTAGAACTCCCAATTCATCCCCACACGGAAACTCCGCCCGGCCCCGGGATAGAACCCGCCGTAATACGCAGAAGATGCATAGGTTTCATCCAGCACATTATCCATCAGGATATGAAGGCCCGCATGGTCGGTCAGATCCACATAAACACGAAATCCGAGCAGTCCGTAGGCATCCATTTTCCGTTCGCCGTTTTCCTGGTCCCCGCCTTGATACTGCTGCGCCACAAATGACCAGACCGCAGCAAGCCGCAGGAACTCAGCCGGTTTCAGCCAGCCCGAAACCGTGCCGTTTGCCCAGGGCACCAGCGGCACAGAATTGCCATCATACTCACCGCCGTTCATACGGGCATCCACCACCGACCAGCGGGTCGAGGCCCCGTACCAGCGCTCGGTATAGGCCACCTCGACCTCAGCCCCCACCCGGCGCGTTGAACCGATGTTTTCGTTGCTTTGCATCGTAATGCCGCCGACGGTTTCTGACACAAACACAATCTCATCTTCCATAAAGCGAATAAAGGTATTGAGCGAACACAGCCAGTTCCTGTTCTGAAAACGTCCCCCCAGCTCAACCGTGTCGCTGATTTCCGGCTCCAGCGCTTCATTGAGCGGATCAGTCAGCGGATATCCCTGATACGACGCCGACTCGTCCAGACTCGGATAATGATACCCATGGTCATAACTCAGCCAGGCCGACCAAAGCTTATTCGGTTCATACATCAGCGAGGTTTCCGCGGCCCAGCCCTGCTTTTTGATGACCCCGTCATAGGAAAGCAGCGGATCGATATCCGGCGGATTTTTATAGTTCGGATTGGATACCGGTCCGCGGTTGGTGTTGCGAAAGGGCAGGATCTGCTCATCCACATAGTCATCGTAATCGTTGTCCGTCTGCGCATGCTCATAGCGCAACCCGCCGTTCACAGAAAACCGCCGGCTCAGTTCGCGTTGCCCGAAGAGGTAGGGCGCCAGCGTCAGTCGGCTCAATTCCGCGTCGGAAAGAGCATAGTCGGTATTGTCCGGGTGCAGATTCGCATGCTTCACCTGATCATATCGGATATCGATCCCCGACATGATAAAAACATCTGAATCGCCCCAGCGAATCCGTGGACCGAGCGAATAGCCGGCCAGCTGATTATCTCCATACGTGCCGCCCGTCACCCAATTCCGATCCTGAAACTTCGCACCGCCGGTCAGGCGCATGCCCCCCCACTCGCGCTCCGCCTCCCAAATGGCAGAAACATGCCCCGAGGCTGCCTCTGCCAAATCGTCCGAGGAGGATTGGGTGGGATCCTGTTGCATCTCCTCATAACCCAGCGGCCCGGGAAACTCCGACTCGGAATCCGTAAACGATACCCGAAACGTCAACGTATCCAGATTGTTGATATACCATGCCACGCTTCCGAAAGCTGAAACGGCACGTGCTGCCGAATTCGTGCGGTAGCCATCGGAGGAAAAGCCCTGCACCCCGGCATAGAGATCCACATTGCCCACCGCCGCTCCGCTGCCGGCCGAGCCCATCTGATAACCAAAACTCCCGAGCGTGACTCCGGCTTTCAATCCGGCATCCGCTCCGCGCTTTGATGTAATCTTAACCACGCCGCCCAGCGCATGATTACCATAAAGCACATTCTGGCCGCCGCGAATCACTTCGATCCGTTCAATATTATCCACGGGGATTTCCATCCAGCCCACGCCGCCCATATCAGGGCGGTTCATCGTGTGGCCATCGAGTGTAACCAAGGTGCGCAAATGGCTGTTTTCGCCGTAGCCTCGCATGGAAATCTGCCCGTCGAACCCGTTTCCAGTCGTGCTGCGAATCAACACATTGGCTTCATGCTGCAACAGGTCGGGAACCGATTTCGCTCCCGATTGCTCAATGGTCTGGCGGTCAATTACCGTCACATCGGCCGCCGTATCCACCGCCATCAAATCCAGATCATCCAGCCGGGGAGCCGAGACAACAATTGCCTGATTGGTTGCCGCCTGTGCAGCAACCCCCAGCAATGCCCCGACTATGCCCGACCGAATCAGCACAGGTAGCTCCTAGCTGTTGAAAAAATATTTCCGGCGACGGCGGAACCACGCCAATCCACCGAATCCACCCATCAGTAGAATCACGGAACTCGGTTCCGGAACCGCTGCGTATACAGTACTAGTAGGAGTCCCACTATGCTCCCAATCATCTGGGCTTGTTTCTACCCACGAACCGTGGCCCCAGGCATCCCATGCGCCATCTTCGAGAATGCGTCCACTGTCACCAAAAGACTCTAATGATGGTCCGGAGGGCGATATCAACCAACTGGCAGGCAAAGAAGGCCCGCCGCCGCTGATCTGGATGGGATCCCCGCCAGGACCAAACGGGATGGAATCGCCGGCAAAACCGCCGTCAATATAATACCCCCAGGTTGTACTGGAATGCGCAACCGAACCTGCTGTGTAACTGATGGAGGAGATCAGGAAACCGCTCGCAGCAGTTCCTTCATAAACAACATCGAGGTTTGAATCAGCCGCAGCGATATCCAATAGCATATTCGCTCCAGATGCTGCACCGTCCCAACGGTATCCCCATGCAAAACTTTCAACAGTCTCTCCGTCATGGAAATCCAGCACCAAAGCAGCTGAATTGGCACCACTACCGGCCCAGAAGATGATATCGCTGGTCTCCGTCACAATCCCTGCAACGGAAGAGAGCGTGCTACCTAACAAAAAGAGCATCCCAGATGCTACATACTTAACGTTCATTTCATTTCCTTTTGCCCGTAAATCGCGGGCTTTCATTGATTTAATAATCCCCCTCCCGTCTGGGCACAAAAAAAACGCCCGGAGGTCCCCGGACGCATGATCCGTTGATCCCCCTTTAGTGCGAAAGAGTCCAACATCTTGAAGGTCTGAAAGTTCTGGCTACGGGGCGGACCCCTTACAGTTGCGCTACAGCACCGGAATTGCACCGGATTTCCATCAGATTCCTCAGAAGCAATGCAAGCTACGGCCTCGGAGCCATGGAGTCAAAGATAATCGCCCCGCATTGCAAAGAAGTGGCGTCGACCAGCAAGATTGTCCTAGAAAGCCCATTTTGGCTCACTGAAAACAAGGATAAACCAGGGGTACAAGTCAGGCATTCAGCAGGCGACAGCCTGCCGTCTCAATATACGGAAGGCTCCGATGCTTATCCGGCCCCAGATTTTTAAACGCCGTCTGCAGCAGCATCAGCGGATCGCCGTGCGAAACCAGAATAATCGTCTGCCGCTCATACTGCTTTTCCAATGTCTGGATAACCGACCACATACGCTCCTGCACCGAACGCGAGCTCTCTGCGCCGTTATACTCCCGGTCCGGATCGAACATATCCGTTTTCCAGGCCTCGGAATAATTGGTATGCGACTTCCCGTCCCACTCCCCGAAGAAGCGCTCACGCAACCGCTCGTCCAGCACCACTTCAGCAGCACCCAGTTGCTCCCGGACAATCTCCGCCGTCTCGCGCGTCCGCCGGAAATCCGAAGAAAAAATCAACGCATCCGCACCAAAGCCTTTTGCGGAAGCCACGCTGGCCAACACCTGCTCCCGCCCCTCTTCCGTCAGCCCGTACTCAATTGTTCCGATGGCCGGATTACTGATAATGATGCCTTCCACATTCGCGCGGCTCTGCCCATGACGAAAAGCAAAGTACTTGTTCTTAAGTGGTTTCATAAAATGGGGTCTCGGGCAGAACGATTCGCAACCGTTCAGTCTCTGGAAAAATGGCGCCCTGGACAGGATTCGAACCTGTGACCTACGGATTAGAAGTCCGTTGCTCTATCCAGCTGAGCTACCAGGGCGTTTTGAAGGGTCGGCAATATATTCCAAGCTTTGGAAAAAGGGCAAGTGGAATCAGCGATTTGTCGTCCGGTAATCATTCCGCCGGGGGCGGCGGATTGAAGACCACCCGAAAACCGGTGTGGCTGAGGCTGGTATCGGGACTGGTTTTCATACGGGCGGAGGGGCGGTAGCCGGAGCAGTAGGCATCGTTACAGAGGAAGGAGCCTCCGCGGGTCACTTTTTTCGGCATATGGGGCTCGGCGGGATCGTAGCTGCTGAGCGGGCCCTGCGGGTTTTCAGCAATGCCTTTTCGCGCGGCCATGCGGTAGGCATCGATATGGTACCAGTCGGCCGTCCACTCCCAGACGTTACCGGCCATATCGTACAGACCGTAATCATTGGGCGCAAAGGCCAGAACCGGCGATGTTCCGTAGTAGCCGTCTTTTTTATAATTCCGGTTCGGAAAAGTTCCCTCCCAGATATTGATCTTCGGCGTTCCTTTTTCGACGGGTTCATCGCCCCACACATTCAACCGCTGCTCATGGCCGCCACGGGCCGCATATTCCCACTGCGCTTCGGTGGGCAGACTCATCTTTTTCCACCGGGCGTAGGCCTCGGCATCATACCAGGAAACATGGATGACCGGATGGTCCATCATGTTATCAATGGTCGACCCCGGTCCTTTCGGCTGTTTCCAGTTGGCTCCGGCCTTCCATTGCCACCAAACCAACGGGTTGTTCAGATCGACGGGATAGCCGGGCGGGGTGAATACCATCGAGGCGGCAACAAGCGCAGATTCCGGCGGCGGTGGCGTGCCGGGCGGCATCCCCCTCATCACCTCTTCCAGAACCGGCTTTTTCTCGGCGGTGGTCACATAGCCGGTGGCCTCCACAAACTCTTTGAACTCGGCGTTCGTTACCGGCGTGCGTTTAATCCAGTAGCCGTCGAGCTTAACCTGATGCAGCGGCAGTTCATCGCCCCGGCCGAACTCGCCATCCCATCCCATGGTGAATTGCCCGCCGGGAATCCAGACCATGCCTTCCGGTGCCGAAACCCTGGACATACCAAAGCGCGACGGGAGGTTTCCACAACAGCTCAGGTTGGCCTCCTGAGCTGCTGCAACAAATGATACCGCCACTGCCAGTCCTGCTAAAATCTGTTTCATAAAAGCCTCAATAATAGAACGAATTCAAATTCATTATTGAGACAGCGTATCAACAACTTCGTTCAACCGGCACAAAAAAAGCCGCCCCGATCAAGGAGCAGCTTGCTCAACAAACTTCCAAAGGCTGGAAACTAGTCGTGGGAAATGGCGTCAACCGGGCAGCCGGCTTCCGCTTCCAGCGCGGTTGCTTCCAGATCGCCGGACACATCGTCGACTTTCACAGAGGAATGATCATCCACTTCAAAAACTTCGGGGCAGGTTTCTTCGCATGCGCCGCATGCAATGCAGGTATCGGCATCAACTTTGAATTTCATGGTATTTTCCTGGTTAGGGTTAAATTGAGCCAGAACCTTAGCTGAATCTGCCGCCCGGTCAAAAACTCTTAACTCCAAATTTCATGTTTAGATTTAATTCGTTTTCCCGCGCACATGATAGCGCAGCATGGGCCGGATCCACGGCCAGAGCCGGCCGGCGGGATCGGATTCCAGTTGAAGCTGGATGGCTTCCGGCAGCTCGGGGAAGAAATCGAGCCCGGTCATTGTTTCAATCCGGTCCACACTCACGAGGCGTTTTCGAATCCGTGTATAGGGCGGGCAGTCGCTCTCGATCAGAAAAGCCAGCACCCGAAGTTCCCCGTCTTTTTCGTCGGCAACGATCTTGTAGTAGTGCGACGGAATCGGCACCCCGGAATCGAGCTTTTCGACCGGATCTTCAAATACGGGGCCGGTGATGACCCAGACTTCGGAAAAATAGAGGCCATACCGTTTGGCCACGAGCATTTCGAGATCTTTCCACATGCCGCGGTTGATCGAGGGGGTTTGCGGAATGACATTGGTCATTTTAAATGTTTCGCGCTGGGCTTCCGCACCGTAGCGGGTGGCGATGGCATAGTTCGGAGCCATGTGCCCCCGGTCATACCCCGAATTGGTATAGTCACCATGCCGGACCTCGGCCTTCGTTCGGGAATCGACCTTAAACCCGGAGGGCCGTTTTCCCGATTCCAGCCGGGGCACATCGAACACACGATAGCTGACCCACAGCGGATTCTTTTTCGATTCGCTGTAGCCCACCACATAGCCCCGGTTATCCAGCTGTTTGGCCCGGCCGATCAGCTTGAAGCCTTCCTGCTGCGGAAAACCGCCATAGACCCAGTCGCCCCGCGCCGCGCCATCGACCTCCGCCTTGGCATCCTTCCCGAACAGGGCGAGCTGGTCCCACCCTTTCATCACCGCAAAGCCGCTCTTTGAAAGCGCGCGGTTCAGCTGCGGCGCTTTCCGGTGCACCGGAAAACGAACCTTCCAGGGAAGATGATAGTAGACGACGGACACCAGCAGATAGAGCACCGTCAATGTCAGCACGGTCCTTGAGCGCCGGGAATTTAGAAACAGGTGTCGCCAGATCATGAAACCGTTTTACACAACGAACCTGCCGTTTACGATTTCTTTTCTTTGCCTAGGTGGTGGGGGCTGCGTTTCGTTGCGGTGCTGATTCTATTCCCCCTTCCTATCTCTTCGCCTGAGGCCGAAGTGATTCGAGGAGCCGTGTTGGGCAAGGATGGTTATCACCGTTTGTCCGTCGCGATGATGGGCCGTAACGTTTTGGTCTGCCGTCTTCAGATTCCACTCGCCTCCAAAAACGATCTCCAGGGCTTGAGGCTGGCTGGAGCGGCGTTTGTGGAGCTGCTCGCGCGAAAAGGCGGGAACGTGCAGGTCCGGGAGCGCGGCGCTGATGGCATAGCCGTCAGTGGCATCCTTAAGGATGAGCAGGCTTGGCTCGGAGACCGAATGGAGACTTGCATGCGGAATCATGTCCTGCGCTTCGTAGCAAACATACGTATCGGTTGCGTTGCGCACATCACGAACGGCATGTAGCGCATTTTTACTGGAGATCACGTTGTAGAACAATTCCGGCTGCGCCTCGACGCGCTCCGCCTTTGCAGGGAACGTGTCCTGGTTTACCGATGGGAACACCAGATAGAGATACCGGTCATCATCGGGCATTACGCCATGGTCGATATAGGCGGAAAGAAAATTACCACGGGTCTCAAGCAGGCGGCGGCGATTTACCTTTCCCTCAGTCGGGCTGGCTTCGGGCTGTCGTTCTTTATGGAAGGTCATTTCGTCGCCGCGGCTGTGTTGCTCTTTTTTGCTGACCACGACGTCCAGTGCACCACCCGGCACAAGATAACCCGTTTTGCGGCCATCGAATAACGCGACGGATCCCGTCTGCCGCACCTCAAAGGGGAAGTCGGTTGCCGAACCGTTCAATCGCACAGCATCTTCGCCGAGGGTGATGCCCCGTTGCGTCAGCACCGTGTAAACCGGAGCGGACGGATGCTTCCCGGAGATGCCTGTACCGAGGCAGAGGATCATGTCGTCCATGAAGAAGGTGGACTTGCGGGCGGTCAGCTTTTCCCGGGTGAAGATTTCGCCGTAGCCCGGATCAATATTCATCAGCATGGTATCGTCTAGATCAAACCCGTGGGCGCCGTTCCGGCCATCGGCATCATGCACGCCGTTGGCAAAACGCGAGGTACCGACGACCATCCAGATGGGGATCGGCGATTCGAGTTCTTCGAGCGGCAGATAGGTGATGGTGGTTCCGGGATTGAGGTTCCAGTCGTAACCCTCGTAGTCGAGCGCCTGATCATCTCGGTAGAGAATGTCCAGCGTACCGTAGGATTGGTAGCGCCCGAAGCGGTTGAAATTATAGACCTCGCTCCCCCAGGAATAGATGCCGAACCCGCGCACGGCGGCCAGATAATCGACGCGCCGATGCAGGCTGAGGGCGGAATAGGGAAGCGTCCAGTTGCCCGCAACCACACCGTCTGCGGTGTGGTATGCATGCAGTTGCTTCAGCCCGGCATCCAGCGGCGGCAGACTGACAAAGGTTCGGGTGTAGTCCGCCTCGATAAAGCCTCGGTGACTGCCCTTCAAAGGATGCCGACCGCAGAGGCTGCGTGGATAGCGGTCGCCCTGCTGGTAGAGCATGATGGTCTTCACGGCTTGCTGGAGCGCCGCATGGCCTTGCGGTTCGAGCGGGAAGCCGGCCTGCGTCAGCTTATTGGCCACCTTCACGGCATTATCAATGGCTCCGCCGGTATACGCCGGATAGTGCCCCCAATGGTGCCAGGCGGTGCCGTCCGGCCGGAATCCGCCATGCTTACTTCCGTCTGCATAAGTGCGCGAAAGCCATTGGGCCAGGAGCCTGGCATGCCGCGCGCTGTCGCGATCGTCCGGATGCATCATCGTTGCCAGATAGTGCGAATAGAGAACGGTGTTGAAATAATCCAGATCGGGATCGGTGTGCGTTTCGTCGTTCACAACGTGGGCGGCTGTGAACCAGTTTAAACTGTCGGACACCTCCTGCAAAAGCCCGGCTTCCCCCAGCTCCTCTTTCATCATAAAAAAAGCAGGGGCAATCTGCCGGTTGCTATATCCCAGATGATGCAGGGCTCCCATGTTGCTGCCCGAAGCCCAGCCGGACTGGAGGTAGGCGCGCGTACTAAGCAGAAACCTTTCCTTGAGTGCCGCCTGCTGCTTGGCATCGGTGCTCGTTCGATATGCCACCGCCAGGGCATGCAGCATCTTCTGAAACGGCTTAAGCTGAAGCATACGTCCCTGCGCGACGCCCTCTTCAATCAGGTTGTTCGGCAACCCCTGCCCCGCCATAAATATATAGGGGCTTTGTAAATAGGATTGCCCATCGAACCGGACTTCCCGGATCCCTGTTTTATCAAAGGCATCTAGCGCTGACCGATATCGTTTTTTACTGAGCCCTTTGCCCTGAAAGGAGCCGGTCATTGCTGCAAGCTCGGTTTCATATAGCGATCCGTAAACTGCCAGATCTTCCCGGGAGACCGGTATCTGCTTCATGATCAGGTCGGTGCGTTCAGGCAGCGTTTTCTGATCGAGCCACTGAGTCACGTGCGCCTCCCCATTGAAAAAACAACGGACATAAGGCGCCTGATAGTCGGCCGAAGGATGGCGCGCATCGATCATGGAGGTGTATACATCATCGATGAAGAAGCGTCCGGATTTTTCAGGATGGGTTGGCGGAATCGAAATCCGGAGCTGTTCGAATTCAACATAATCCCCCTGCTGCGGGGCGTCGCCTTCCATTTGGGAAAGCGGGATATGAGCGGTTCGCCAGCCGGAGTAGTTGAGGTAGTATATGCAGGAAAGGTTTCCGAGCGAAAAGTCCAGGTGCCCGGCGCTCGGTTTTTCATTGTAGATCCAGATTACGAGGCACTGGGTCTTTGCGAAGGGGGAAAGTTTCACTTTCTGCGAATAATAATTGTGCAAGGGCAGGTCGAGGTTTGCACCGGCCTGCCAATCCCACTGGAGGCTTTTGACACCCAGCATCGAAATCGTGTCACTTTGCCGGAACGTTGAATGCATGGCCCGGACAGCCTCCACTTCATCCCGCGTCTCGAAGCCGAGAATGTTACCGGCGGCTTCCTCAACAACGCCCTGCGCACCACCTGCGCCATGAGACTGCAATACGGATACGGCCACAATTGCCAGCGATACAATCCATCCGAACTCTCTCATGCCACGCTCCTTGGTCTTCATCTATTTGCCTCCCAGTGTTGCTGATCGGCCGTACCGGAACAACCTAAGAATTGCGCAATACATGAAGGTTATTTACGCCACATCATGACGCATATAGAGACCTCTAATTGCGTATTTTTCACTTCTATTCGGCTCGCAGGTGGGGTTAACCTGATCTCCGTTGATCAAAAAAGGGATTCGCTATGCAGGAAGTTAAAAAAGTGGCTCTACGGTTTTCACTCACATCGGGATTTTCACGCGACATGGTGCACGGCATTATTGCCTATATGCGCAAGCATGGTCCGTGGCAGATCGATATGCGCAGCGAGGAACCGATTTCCCTCACCACATGGGCTGAGCTCAAACACTGGGAAGGCGATGGCATCATCGCGCCGGTTTACCGTAAGGATCATGTGGCCATGCTGAAGGCCAAGGGGGTTGCTGTGGTCAATACTTCAGCGGCGCTCGAAGACATGCCCTTCCCCACCATCGCTTTCGATAACGAAGCCATCGGCATCATGGCGGCCGAACATCTGCTCGAACATGAATTGGATCGATTTGCTTTCATCGGCCCCAAGGAATGGGACTACAGCGTTATGCGATGCAACAGCTATGCAAAGGCACTCAGAAAACAGAAAGCACCCTGCACCAAATGCTGGATCCGCCCGGCATCCGCTTCCAAACAACTCGATGAATCCTGGGTTGAATCCAACCATTATCTGGAAGCCATCAAACAGTTGCAGCCGCCCGTCGGGGTTTTTGCATCGAACGACCGGGTTGGCTACGGCATCCTGCGGGCCTGCCAGCAGCTCGGCCTGCGGGTCCCGGAAGACATCTGCCTCATCAGCGTGGATAACGATGAAATTCTCTGCAATCTGGCCAACCCCAACCTTTCCAGTATTTCCCTGTCCGGCGAAGAGTTCGGCTACCAGGCCGCCGCCATGCTGGATGCCCAGATGAAAGGGCTGCCGCTGGAACGCGATAACGTCATGATTCCTCCGGAACGCGTTGTCCTGCGCAACTCCTCCGATTTTCTTACGGTTGAAGACCGATACGTTGCCGATGCCCTGCGCTATATTCGCAACCACGCATCGCGCTTCATCGATGTTTCCGATGTCATGAGCGTGCTGCCCATTTCCCGCCGCTCGCTCGAGCGCCGCTTCCAGGATGTGGTCGGGCACGGCGTCTATAAAGAGATCAGTCGCTGCCATGTTGAACGGGCCAAAGAACTGCTCGAACAAACCGACTGGCCGGTCTCGCGCATTGCACGGGAATCGGGTTTCAACAGCACCAACCGCTTTGAGGATACCTTCCGCAAAGAAACCGATCTGTCCGCCACCGCCTACCGCGCAAAGCTGCCCGCAAAGTCCTGACGCAAATCACGGCTCTACATTGCGGAAATCGACGATTGTCTCTGAAACGGCCCCGCCTGTAATCTTTCGGTATGTTAACCAAAGGAAACAGCATGGCCTCATCCAACCCGTTTAAAATCATCCTGCGCTACGGCCTCGACCCCTTTAACGGGCTCGAAGAAAATCTGAAACAGCTCGAAACCTTCATTCAGGAATCAACCATCAACGAAGTCATGTTCCTGCTGATGCCGGAAGAGCGCAGCTCAGGTCATCCCACCGAAGAACTTTCCAAACCCTGGATCGCCGCCATCAAACAGGCGCAGGTGATGTTCGCCAAATACGGTGTTGAAACCAGCGTCAACCCCTGGACCACCACCTACCACTGCTCCCGCGGCCGCACCCTGCACGAAGGTCAGAACTTCCGTCTGATGGTCGGCGAGACCGGTGCGGACAACGGCATGACCGCCTGCCCGCTTTGCGAAAACTGGCAAACCTATCTGTGCGACTACTTTTCCTACCTCTCCAAAGAAATCAACCCCGTCGCACTCTGGGTGGAAGACGACTGGCGTCTGCATAACCACGGCGGTGAAATGGGCTATGGCGGTTGCTTCTGCAACCACTGCCTCGCCCGCTTTGCCAAAATGGTCGGCGAAGAAAGTGTCACCCGCGAACAGGTTGTTGCGGCCGTCACCGCTCCCGGCGAACCGCACCCGTGGCGCGCCAAATGGCTGGATCTTGCCTGGGCCGCACTTAGCGAACCGGCACAAAAACTGACCGATGCACTCAAGGCCGCCCAACCCGACATGCGCGTGGGTTTGATGTCCTCCATCCCCGATGTGCAGAGCATCGAAAAGCGCGACTGGAATGGCCTGATGGACATCTTCACCGAAGACGATGAAAATTATCTCATCCGTCCGCACATGCCGCCCTACACCGAAGAGCCGCCAATCACCACCACCCCGTGCTACTCGCGCCAGACCATTGCCGAACTCGACCGCGATGCCGACATCTATCCCGAGCTTGAAAACTCGCCGCGCTGCGGCCCCTATAGCGGCACGCACAACTATTCCATTTGGGAAATGACCAACGGCATCCTTTATGGATCGCGCGGAATCACCATCAACCATTTCGACAACATGGGTATGAACACTTACGCCGACCGCGGCTTCGGCAAAGCACTCGGCAAACAGCGCAACCTGTTTGATGCGCTCATGGAGCTCAAGCTCGACGACCGAAAGGCCCGCGGCGTTAAAATTCTTTTCAGCCCCGACATTGCCCAGCACAAACAAACCGGAGCCGGTGCCTCCGGCGGCGGCGTAAAAATGTACACCGGAGAAGACCTCTCCAAATTCGATACCGGTGGCGGCTCACTTAACGACCTGCAGGCCAATTCGACCGAGTGGAGTAAGATCTTCTACATCCTCGGCATCAGCCACTCCTTCACCCGCAGCATCGAAGCGCCGGAAGGCTCGGTCTTTGCCGTCTCCGACCAAACCCTGCGCTGCTACAGCGATGACGAAATCAACATCCTGCTCAGCCAGAATGTGATCCTCGACCTGCCCAGCACCGAAGTGCTCGTCGAGCGCGGCTTCGGACATCTGATCGGCATTGAACGGGTTAGCCGAACCAAACTCGATGAAACCGGCTATTCGCTTGAAGAAGTCGAAGAGTCGTTCTTCGGGAAAATGGAAGGCAATGTAAAGCCGCGCATGTGCGCCCAGCGCTGTGCCGATCCGATTGGTGTGCTCGAATTTTCCGAGGGTGTCGAAACACTCTCCACCATCAGGAGCGCTGAATTTGATGCAAAGTTTCCAGGGTCCGGACTGTTCTTCAACGAACTTGGCGGCACCGTCTACACTACGTGCTATCCACTCGGCACCGGCCAGTTCTACATGGCCTACTTCAACCGCGTCCGCCAGGAATACTGGAGCAAGGTCCTGTTCAAGATGGGCGGCCCGGACCAGACCATCGCCATGGGCCACCCGTTCCACGTGCATGCCCACAACATGGAAGGCGGCATCTCCATTGCAGCTACCAACGTGATCTACGACACCTCCGAAAACGTCGTAATCCAGCTGCCCGCCGCCGAAATCGACGGCAAAAGTTTCCAAACATTGGAAAATGCACAATGGGTCGACATCCAGCCGGAAATAACGCATGAAGAAGGGGTTGCAACCTTAACGTTCGACCTGCAGGTCGAAACCCTCAAGAGCGCATTCATTACCATTCGGTGATCGAATAAAAAAACCGGTAAATTTTTTGAACATATTTCGCCGGGCGGGTCTAAAGCTCTATATTCAGATTTAAATGGGCACTTCTGTTGGGTTCCCATTTTCCGGCGCAAGGTTTTCCTCCTCTTTTCCTTGCGCCGGTTTTTTTGTGTCCCGCTGAAAAAAACACATCCGCGGGAGGACCATTCCACGCTGCAGGACGTGCCTCTCCGCGCAGCGGTGGGTGCGTAACCCGATGCAAGGCCGGCCAACCGAAATTCTAGTCAATTTCGTCCAAATAGACCGCGATTTCCGGGTGCAGGTTTTCGAGCGGGAACCGGGCGGGGATGGCGGCTTTGAGTTGCTGCATCATCTCCCCTCTCAGCTTCGGATCGGTCGCGGCCAGATTGTTCAGCTGATACGGATCAGCGACGTTGTCGAAAAGCCCTACCTGCTCCCATTGGTCGGTCGCACGGCTGAGCCAGATATAGTGGCGTTCCGTTCTGGCTCCGATAAAGTCGGTAACGAAGTCGTGCACCTTGCCCTCTGCATCGGCCGGGGCATTCACGTTCCGGAAGAAGAACGAGGCCGTTGGCCGGCCAGTCTCCGATGGCGCACCGCGCAAAACATCTGACAAATCGGTGCCGTCGAGGTCGTCGGGCATTTGCGACTCCAGCCCGGCCAGTCCCAGCAACGTGGGCATGATATCGCACGTGCCCAGCAACACATCGTCTGTGCGCGGCTTGAGCCGGGCCGGATAGCGGATCAGGAACGGCACATCCTGCGATTCCGCATAGGGATGATTCTTCGCCGTAAAGCCATGACTCCCCATGTGTTCGCCGTGGTCGGAGGTCACAACAACAATGGTATTTTCGGCCAGCCCCTCCTCATCGAGCGTCTTCATAATGCGTCCGACCGCGCGATCCACACCGGTCACCAGGGCAAAGTAGTTTTTAATCTGAGCGCGCATCACTTCGTTCTCTTTATCCACGTTGAGGCGCACCGCCAGATCTTCCCACGACATTCCCTTGTAAGGAGCCAGATCCTCATCCTTGACCTCGTCATACGGGTGATGCGGCGGATTGATTGAAACCCACAGGCCGAAGGGCGCATCCGTTTTGCGCTGCCCCTCTTCGTTCCTAATATAGGAAACGGCCTTGCCGGCATCGTGGTCGGGCGACCATTCCTTCGGCTCGTGATACTTTCCTTCAGTGTCCCAGTAGTGCGGATTGAAGTGTTCATCGAAGGTGCCATAGGAATACCAGTAATCAAAGCAGTGGCGCTTCGGACCGGGCGGCGTGTAGGCATCCCATATTTTTCCACCGGCAGCCGGCAGCGGATATGTTCCGCCCGGCAGGTTCGGCGTTGGATAATCCGTGTGCAGCTTGCCGATGTAGCCCATGCTGTAGCCCGCCCCGCTGAGCACATCACTGATACAGGTCACGTCCTCGCGCAGTTGCGACGCCGGACGCGACTCATTGCAGTTCAGAATCACACCATTGCGGTGCGGCAGTTTTCCGGAAAGCATCATACCCCGATACGGTGAACAGAGCGGAAAAGTACTGATGGCCTGCGTGAGCACCACACCCTGATTAGCCAGCCGGTCGATGTGCGGGGTGTGCACCGGATCGCCCTGATCGTGCAGGGAGGAACGGTACGGCTCTTTCGACCAGAAGCCCGCGGCCTGCTTTCGCCATTGATCGGCGACAATAAATACAATGTTCGGGGAACGCTCCATGGTTAACTCCTCATTCAACAATTCAATCCTGGCCGCCTGCCCGCCCGCGAGACCCGTTACCGGCAGGATTCCAACGAACATCAACGGCAGCGTCTTTTTCAGTAATGAATAGCCCATCATACCTAAATCCTTGTTTATCGCGTTAACTGGTTTGAAGAAAAAACTGCGAAGGCTCGCCTTCGGCACAACGGACCGTAATGACGGTGCTGCTGCCTTGCACATGGGCCGAGATACCGGCAACCGGTTTGGCCAACTTGAAGCGGCCTTTCATTTCAAGAACCACCTCAACCGGCGCGGCCGTTTTCCGGGAACTCAGTTCAAGCCGCGGATCCGTCACGCTGATATGCAAGGTTGAACCGGTTAGCTGCTTCAGCAAAACAAGACTGGGCTGGCTGATGGAAATAAACGGCCCTACGGGGTCTTCCAAGGCTTGGAAGTTGACCAACGCCCATAGCTTTTCAGACGGAACCAAAACAGCATGGGTGCGATCGTCCTGACGCTTTACGGAATAGAATTCATTTGAGGCCATGGCGTTCATGATCGCGGCATCAGCTTCGAGTACACTGACATATTCATAGCTCGCATCCCGCGCTCCTGCGCCGTGATCAATCCACGCCATGGAAAAGTCGCCTTCCGTCGGTTGCTTTGTTTTATTGTGACGCGATTCCTGGCGACCGGTTTGTTGTTTGAGCGCAGTGCCGGGAGCAATCCAGTGGCCGGTGCCGTAGGGATCGATGATCCAGTTTTCACCGCGTTGGACGGCATCGTGCCCATCGCGCAGACCGCACTGAAAGATCGTCGTGACCAACGGATAGCCGGCCTTGCCCGACAGGCCGCTGCCAAGACAGATCAACCTGCCGTCGATGGCCAGCACAGACTTGCGCACACTCAACGCTTCGGCATGGTTCTTTTTCGGATCCGGATCGAGCTGAAAAGCGAAGAGTCCGATTTTATGCTCAAGGTGCGATGCTCCACCGAACGGCGCACTTTGCGGAACGCTTCTGCCGTAAAACCCATCGTCCTGCTCCAGTACATCCAGCGGAAGAATCAGTGTGGTAGCACCCGGCGGCTGCGACCAGCCCCAGCCCCCGTGTTCAAAGCCGGAATTGTGTGCGCGGTTGTTCTGAAAAATCTGAATGGATCCGTGGCTGCCATAGCTGCCGTAGCGGTTGTCGGTGCCATAGGTTTCATGCGAGCGTACCCCACTGCCGAAGCCTTTGATCTGCACAGAGGAATTACCGTGTTTATAAATCAGGCCGCTGTGGTAGTTCATGCTCCACGCACCTTGCGGCACATCGGGCTCGATCGGCTGCCCGAACAGCGCAACGGCATCGCCCCCCTCCATGCCCAGATAGGCGGCCGCAAGTTCGGCATCGACCGCGTCCGTTTCCGGCGCCGCTTTGGCGAGTACCCGCATCGATGCTGCCAGCCCCTCGCTTCCGTAGAGCAGCGGGTGGCGGCCGCAGGCATTGAAGCCGGCATAGGGATAGCCCCAAAGCCGCGCGGAAAGATAGGCCTTCTTGATGGTGTTATAGGCCGCCGCCGGCAACTCGTAGTGCGTGCCGTCGAGTACATTGATCAGCTCAGTTGCGCCTTTGATTCCGGGAACGCCGTAACCGGCATAATGCATACCGTGGTGGAACAGGCTTCCATCGGTCTTGATGCCACCCTGGAGACCGGGCGACTCTAAAGCCAGAATCCGGCCGAAGCTGTTTTTGAACGCTTCAAAATAGAGCACTTTTTCTTTGGAGTCGGGCAAGGAGGCAATCGCAAGCAATTCGGAAAATACCGTGGTATTGAGATAATCCATATCGCCCAGGTGCGGCGAAGGCGGAAGAAAATGTTTTTTCACATTGAAGAACCAGACCAGCGCATCGGCCATGGGCTCCAGCATCCCGGCCTCGGCCAGTTCATCGCGCATCAGAAAAACCGCGGGCGGCCAGGCACGGGAGGTATAACCGAAATGATGAACCGTACCCTGCACACTGCCGGCCTGCCAGCCCTGGTCGAGCAGATGCTCACCCATCAGCAGGAAGGCCGATTTGAGTTCATCGGTTTGTTCCACCTGATAGAGGCGGGCCATGTCGAGCATGAGCTCGGTATAGGAGCGGAAATCGTGCATTTTGGATAACGCCATGATCTCTGGCTGATACCGTTTAGGGAATCCCTCCTTGTGTGCTTTGCTCGAAAGGTGCGGGAGGAAATCACCCCGGATTACTCCCGCTTCATCTTTCACAATCCGGTAGGAGTTGAAATTTGTTATAAGCGCTTCAGCACTTTTTTTAACGGGCGGATAGGTGGCTCTCAGTTTGCTTTCGATTTCGCGGAAAGCCGCACGGTGATCCTCCGTCAGTTCGAACCCGACGCCCAGCGGCCTGACCTCGGCATCGATCAGAATGTTCGGCGTATGCGGCGGAGCGAGCAGAAGATCCTGCAGCCCCGCATTCACAAACGGCACCTGATGGTCCGGCGCCTGCCAGCGGATATCAATGGAGAGCGAAGGAGCCAGGTCGTCGATCCAGAACGTTCCCGCTCCTTCGGCCGGTGCTTCAAAACGGATGAAAGAAAGATCCCGGTCCGGTGCCCCGACCATATCGCGTTCATAGGAAACCCAGGCCGATCGCCACCCGCTGAAATCCAGATTATACGGAAAGGAACACGGCTCGCCCTGCTCATCTCCGAAGACGATGTTCAATTGTTTTCCAGGCATTGGAACTTCGTTATAGATCCAGAATTTAAAGGTGCGGGTTTTCTGAAATCCCTCTTCGCGCCGATTCAATTCGGGGCGGCATTCAACGGTTCGGTCAATCTGCAATACAGCCCCCGACTGCCAATCCCATTTTAACGATTGTTCTCCCCGGAAGCGCCGGACAGTATCTACTGAAACCGTCGATTGTTTCGCTGCGATCCCCTCCGGCACAGCCGCATCTTCGAATTCAAGAAACAGCTCTCCGGCAACCGCACCGGCCGAAGCCAGCACACCAATTGAAAATAATATTCTGATGCCCATTCCAGCCCCTATTGCTTTGTTTCGGATACCGAGAACCGGTCGATTATAAAGTTACGTGAGGTGTGGTCGGTGGACACCTGAACCCATCGGACCTCCAGTTCACAATCCTTATCTGAAGCCTGGAGTTCGTAGTCGAAAGCCGCAACCGTTGGAGGCGCATCGATATTTTTGGCAGGAAGTTCCCCCGAGCTGGCCAGCACCACTTCAGTCGTAGCATTGTAGAGTTGAACGTCCACTGCCACAAACGAGTTGCCTGCCGCATACCACACAGTTTCAAAACGCAGGAGTTTGCCTGCCGTTTCCACATTTCCGAGCTTCCACACCACCCCATACGTGCCGCCCAGTTCGGCGGAATAAACAGCCACCGCACCGTCGCTCTTCCCATCTCCGTTATCGGCATCGTTCATGGTTTTCACAAGCGTTGGGAGTGCCGCCTCGCCGGTGAACACGGCAGACTCCAGCCGGGCGGGATCCCCTCCCGGAAACGTTTCCACCACGGCCATCGGCCGGATGCCCACCACCTCCGTTTGCTCGATGCAGAAGCTGCGGCTCGGATGCTCGGTTGAGGTCTGCACCCAGCAGAGCACCAGATTGTCGCCCACATCCTGCGGGGCGGCACGGTATTCGAGAGCAAGGTTGACCGCCGGACTTTCGTTGTTGCGGATCACCACCGGATCAGTTTTGGCAAGGATGCGCTTTTCGGAAGCGTTGTAGAGTTGGAACTCGACGGCCACAAAGGAGGGCGTCGGATTTGAGAGGCGCGTCGATACATAGACGTATTCACCCTTACGCTGAAACGAGCCCAGCCGTTTGACCACGCCGCAGGTTCCGCCCGTCCCGGACAAGATAACTTTAACGCCTTTTTCCGCTCGCATGAGCTTCGGCGGAGCCACCGGTCCGGTTACGGTCACGGTTTTCAGCGAGGCCGCTCCTGCGGGATAGGTTTCCACGCCATGCGGAATGGCCGCTGTTGCCTGCATGAAAGGAAGTGCGGTAACGATAGAAAGTAGAAGTTTGAGACGACTCATATTTATTTTCCTTGTATTACGGCCGGGTGGCACGGGTGCGGTAGAAGGCATCCGAGTAGTCATTGGTATCGGTCACTGACATATCCAACCCTAAGCCCAGCTCGTTTCCAAGCATTGGAAACCAGTTTCCCGCCACCAGATTGGTGGACCGGTCCACCTGGTAGTACCGATTACTTTGCGTGTTGAAGAATACGGTTTTCCAGTCATTGGAAACCATCAGACCCGACTGGAAAAAATCCGTTCCAAGGTTTGGATCGGTACCGGCATTAAATTCCTCGCGGTTGGTGCGTCCGTCACCATCGGGATCGTCGTTTTCTCCATCGGCACCCCCCACCGGGAAATGGATAGCACGCCAAATTTCGTAACCGTCGAACCGGAAGCCGGCTACTTCGTATGGATCGAGAGTAATGGCGAACGTTCCGCCGGAGGCACCATAATGGGTTCCGGTGAACAGGTCGGTGCGCGCGGCATCGGGCACGCCGCTGAACGTGAGCGAGACAGCTTGCGTGGCGGAATTCACCATGAAAAGATATTGCTGCCCGAGAAACTCGCGCATCCTGTAGGTGACCGGCGGATAGCTGTTGGTTTCGCCGCCATAGATCAACTCCAGACTGGATGGGCCCGAACTGACGGAATGGGTCACGCCGGCGGTCTCGGTTCCGAACAGAAAAACCGGCGCCAAATTGCGGGAGTGGTTGAGGTCGGCCGCCACAGACAGATAGCCGTCGAAAAAGTCCTGAAAATCGTTGGTCCACGAATTGCGCGGTCGCCAGCCCGACCAGACGCTGATGCCCTGACCGCCCATTATGAGACCCATGTAGGCATCGTGGCGGCACCAGTCCTCGATCCAATGCTCCTCTCCGTCGGGTACGTCATAGGCCATATGCAGCATAACCCATGGCACGGCGTTGGTGTTGGCGGCCGCAATGGCCCCGAGTTGCTGCTCCATCGACCAGCGGGCCCAGATCCGGTTGTGGCGGAATTCCCCGCCATTGACCGCAGTCACATACGTGCCTTTGGAGCAGATATCCAAATGAGGAATCGTATGGATGAGACTGGTCATTTTCCGATTATTCGGTTCGTACATCATGACGGGCCGCCCCAGGGGATCGGCCGCACGGATGGCATCGGCAACCACTTCGACATAGTTCATTTCATTGGGTTTCCAATGCCGCAGCTCTTCCGGCACCAGATCCCAGATGATGATGTTCCGGTTGGTTTTCACCGCATCGACTACCGCCGTTGCTTCGGCAATCAGCGTGGCATCGGGCGGCCAGAGAAATGCATCGGAGTTGGCGGCTGTGAATCCGGCCATGGAAGGCAGATTGACTTTGTAGCTGAAGTTAGCGTCCAGCGTCGCGGCTTCTGCCAGTGGCGAAACCTGTCCCGACGTGCCGCCGTAGTACGGCCCGATTCCGGTGGCACCATTGGACACCGAATAGGCACTGTCGTCATTGATGGTGGAATAGAAACTGAACCAGAATTTGTTAGTCGAGGGTATGCTATACGTCGGGGCAGTACTCAGCGAAGAATCGAGCGAAAAATGATCTACGTAGATATCGCGTACCGCGTTGTCGTTGTCTTCCAGGAAACGCAGTTGCAACGTATCGCCGGCATCGCTGACAAGAGCCGTATAGGCCACGTTGAAATCTTCGGGAACATAGGCAATATGGGTCTTCCCTCTCACCAGTGTGCCGGCTGACTCTGCCAGCAGTGTATTGTCCGTCAGGTTCCACAGTTGCGCCTTGTACCTGGAAAAGCTGGAGCCATCGTTATAAACATTACCCGAAAAGATCAATTCCTCACCCGGCTCGAGGGTTCCGCCAACCGTCAGGCCCACCGCTTCATCGCCCTGCGTCGAATTTTGCGTGTTGAACCTGAGCCCGCCGTCATCCTTTACGCCCTCTCCGGTGATCAACATACCTGCCGTATAGGCCAGATTGGTAGAAGGATCGCCATCGTCGTAGTCCGCTTCGCTGACGCTGTCATATTCAACCGTTGTCGCCACGGACCCAACGCTCACCCAACCGGGGTAGGTCCCCGTATTGGAATCGAAATCATCGGCAAGGTCCGTAACCGCTCCGGAAGATAAGCGCAGGATCATAACAGTTCCGCACAGGAAGCTGGTAAATTTGAACTCGAACATGGAATTCCCTCAAAATTGGCCACAACTGTTTATGCATCCTATACGGATACACCACAAAACGCTTTGTTCATTGTATTTAACGTATCATAATCCTATCCCATAAGGGCCATGGTGATCAGCGCAAACCGCGCCCCTTATTTGCGCCACGCCTCTCCCCTCTTTTTCCTCTCCTTTTTTCAGCCTGTCGCAATTCAGAAGGCTGAATTGCGCACATTAAAACTATGGTTCCGCCTCTACCTGGGATAAAAACATGTGCAACGATTGAAAGAGAACACTGCTTGAGCAGGTGGCTCCTTCATTGAGCAACCTTAATAAAAAAAACAGTAAAAGGGAGCATATAGATGAGAACAACCCGAGTAAAACTACTGACCTTGACACTGGGAGCCTGCTGGATCTCCGCGTCTTCCATGGCCGCCATCACCGCAACCAGCGATGACTTCAGCACCAATACTGAAACCTATCCGAACTGGATCAGCGTTGGCACCACAAACACAGAGTTTAACTATGACGGCACAACTGATGGCGATTACGACGATGGCGATCCGGCCAGCAAACTCGCCTACACCCCCGGCATGACCCTGACCGGCGACGGCATTTCGGATCTGGATGGCTCCGACGGCGGCTTGCGTCTGAACACCCTGGATGCGGTCCAGGGCAACGAAGCCATTGGCTTGACCCTTGCCGGCACCCTGTCGGAGAGCAACACGATCAGCTTTACCGGCAGCGTTTACAACGACAACTCAAGCTTCTGCCCTTTCAACGCACAGCTTTGGAACCTGACCGACAACAGCCTGCTTGCCGAATCCGGTAATATTACAGTAGATGCAATCGGCCATGTAGCCTACACCCCGAAGAGCTTTGATGTATCTTACGTGGTTACGGCTGCTGACGAAGGCGATACGCTGCAGATTCGCTTCCTCGAAAACGCCAACAGCACGGCGCGCGATATCTACGTGGATAATTTCAGCGTTACCAGCACACCGCCCGTTCCGCCGGATCCCGGACTGCAGGTTTTGGAATGGAACTTTAATTCCGATGCGGATCCCATTGCCGAAGACAATCCCAACTACGACTACACTTCGGATCAAACCTATGTGGGCAGCAACGCTGTTGCCAATACACTTGCCTTCCGCGGTGGTAGCGGCGGAACCGACTATTTGTTAAAGGACAAGGGCACGGGCCACGAAAAAAGTCTGCTATTCAGAACCATCAATCCTCAAGGCAACGATGTGGGAATCTATATCCAGAAAATGGACTTCAGACAGGGCGGACTGAACACCACCAACCAAACCAAGGTGAGCTGGTCGTTCGACATCCTCGGCTCCGATTCCGCGGGCGACGTTGTGCCCTCCAACTGGACCGTGCGGGTCAACTACGCCAACTACAGCCCGAACATCAACACCTCCGATGCCTGGTTCAACACCAACAATTCGGTGCTGGCACAAACATTCGACTTTGTTGATGACGATGCAACGTGGACCACCGTTACCGGCTCTTACACCATTGCCATTGACGATGCCGGCACCTTCGGCGGAATACAGATCCGCAACCCCAAGGGCCAGGGAGCGTACACCAGCGCGGACGGCGTCTATCTGGACAACATCCAGATCACCATCCAGACGATCGAACCGGATCTTACTGGCTTATTCGACGACTGGGCGGCAGGCTACTCTCTGACCGGCACGAACGCTACCTCGACCGCCAATCCGGATGGAGATGCCCTGAACAACCTCTACGAATATGCACTCGGCGGAAATCCCACCAATGCCAACGACACCGGCTACGCCACGATGCTCAATTCAGGTGACGATGGAGGAACCAACTGGTTCTACTATGTGCACCCGGAAAACAACACCGCTGCCAAATCCGGATTGAACTATACGCTCAATAGCGATGAAAATCTTGTGGTTGCCCCCGGTTGGACCAATGCAGTCTACGAAGTGCTGGGCACTGCGGAAGACTTCTATGCCGACGGCTTTAACGCGGTAACCAATCGCATCTCCACCGAAGGAAAATCCCAGGAGTTCATCAAACTGCAGATCGACGGTCTGTAAACCGTAAACCGATCAGGAAAAGCCCCGGCTAACTTGCCGGGGCTTTTTTCAGTAACGAGCCAAAATCAAAAATGGCGCAGATCAGAATGTTGTTTTGCGCAGATCGTCACTACTGAATACCGTTGCTTTCCAGTATATTGGAAGGCTATTAGTTATGTATAAAATCAAAGTCGAGGATTCAAGATGAACAAACTAAACATGATATTGGGATGTACCCTCTTGACAGCGGTAGGCTCGTTCGGCGCTGTCGTGATGGACTACGACTTTAACGAAAGGACAGCCGACACGGGCTATTTCCAGGAAGAAACGTCCGGGTACAACTACACCTCCAACAATGTTTATACTGCCGGAACGGGCGTGGGGGCCAACACACTGGCATTCCAGGGGGGTAGCAGCGGTACAGATTATGGAGTCCGTAACAAAGGTACCGGGCATGAAACTGCCCTCTTCTGGCGGACCCTGAATCCCCAGGGTGCCAATGCAGGAATCTACCTGCAAAAAATCGACATGACCGATGGTGGAGCAAACGGCTCCCAGGTCGTTCGCGTGAGTTGGTCCTTTGACATTCTCGGATATGACCAAAACGGTGGTGTGGATCCGTCAAGCTGGACGGTGAAGGTCCGCTACGATAACACCAGCGAAAACTTAAACATCTCCGATGCCTGGTATTCCACTGGAGCCCTCGCCCAAACCTTCAGCTTTAACGATGACAGCACGGGCCATAACTCCACTGACGGAACATGGACCACGGTCATCGGTTCCTACGACGTTGCCATCGGAACAGGTGCCGCCCTCGGAGGAATTCAAATCTCCACCGACAACGGTGCGTACACAAGCGCCGGCGGTATCTTCCTCGACAATATCACCGTCGATGTGGCCGCTATCCCGGAACCCGCTACGTTGAGCCTGATCGGAGCCTTCGGAGCAGCGGTCATTTTCATCCGCAAACGTTTCATGATCTAGACTTCCAGACAT
The DNA here is from genome assembly GCA_029432775.1 of Pontiellaceae bacterium B12227. Classification (GTDB taxonomy): domain Bacteria; phylum Verrucomicrobiota; class Kiritimatiellia; order Kiritimatiellales; family Pontiellaceae; genus Pontiella. Next base: position 55,942 of record JAROAZ010000006.1, read on the forward strand.
TGGAAACAGCAAAGCGCCCTCCGCCCAAGTGGAGAGCGCTTTTTTATTTTCACGTTGCAGGACGCGGTTCTCTGCACAACAGAAGCCGCGTTATTTCTGCGGCTTGTCCGGCTCACGCGCCCTCTCCTTCACGGAGGGGCACGTCCTACATCAGAAAGGGTTCGCCGACTTTCTAACGCAGGTTACCCTCAACATCGCCGAAATCGATATCGAACGTGCGCCCGTCCTTTAGCTCCAGCCGCACACCGCAAGGCTGCCCGGAGGGCGCCCAGGGCTGTATTTTGTATGACTGGATCGGCATCAGCTCGTCTTCGGTCCATGCGCCCTCATCCAGACGATGCAGCAGCACTGAGATCAATACCTCCATGCCGGCATAGTCCTCCTCGACCGTTCGGTCGGCATAGATCACGGTGCTCTCCACGGCTTCGGCATTCTTTCCCGTGTGCACGGCGGCCTTTAACCCTTCCCAACCATGCACCGCAGTCATCGCCACCTTGCGACCACTGATCGCAGCCTCCAGCGTTTGGAAACCACCAGCCTTACCGGATTGAATGGATGCCGCCCTCCCCTCTAAGTGCGGCAAGGCATAGTGCCCAAGATGCAGCTGATTGCTCAACGGCAGACGCACCCGGTCCACCCGGATCACTCCGCCGGGAACAATGATGTCAGCCAGGTCGATACGTTCCGGCCCTTTGTTGACAACATAGTCCAGCATCGAATTGGCACCGCCGCCCGCCTTCATATCGAGCATGCGATAGAACACCCCGTTTTCAAAACGATTAAAGCCGATCGACAGCGGAAGCCGAAAGCCTTGGGTGATTTCATCGCGCACTGAATAGTTGACCGGGTTGCTCCCCGCGGCCCCTTCGTCCTCGTAGCAAAAGTCTGAATTGAACGACAGTTGGTTGTAGTACGGCATGGGTTGCGGCACCTTGCCCGTCAGAATTTCGGTCGTTCCGGTATCCCCCCGGTTGATGATCTGGATCCCCGGCCCCTCAAGTTCAACCGTTTCCGTTCGGTTGCCCAGCTCCGGCCAGAAGCCCTCGCTCTCCCTGGCCGTCCAGAACGGCGAATCCTTGGGCAACGAAAGCGCCACGAAAATCTTCGCGATCCAGAACGGGCTGGCAGCGCAGCTGTAGAACTGAATCAGCGGATCGAACGGGCCGTAGTAGCCTAAACAGGGAACCCCGTTCACATACAGGTCGTCGCGCGTGATAAACTGCAGCATGTTGGCCGAAGCAATGCGGCGTGCAAAGCCTGGGTCAAGCACCGGATCCTCCATCAGGAAATGCGCGCCGAGCGCGGCCGAGCAACCGAACCGGTAAACCAGACTGCGCCCCCACATTAACTGCTTGCCGTCGCGTGAGTAGAAGCGAGGCCAGTTGACAATGAATTCGCGATTGCGTTGCTCAATGATCCCAGCCAGTTCCGGCTCATGCTCATAACCATACCACCGGCACCAGAGCGGCCCGTAGAAGTGATAGCCCCACGGATTGTAAAAATCGTAACACGGCGAATCGTTGTACCAGCCATCGCCGGAATACTGCGCCATCAGGTGCTGAAGATGGTCGGTCAGAATGGCTTCATCAATTTCAAAGCCGTTGATCTTCAGAAAGGTCAGCATCAGCACATTGAAAAAGCGCCAGTTATGGCCAATGGTCTGGCTGTGGGCATAGTCCGAAAGCAATGCCGCCACCTGCCGTTGCTCCGACTCCGAATATCGGTCCCAGATCTGCTCGCGGCACTGCATCAAACCGACCACCAGCGCGCCGCCCTCGACCGTTTGCTGATATTGCATCTTGCCGTATTCCTTCGTGAACTCTGAAATGGAACCGACATAGCGCGGCGACTGCGGATCGGTTGCCTGAACGATTTGACGCGCATAGTAGTCGCGCAGGCAGATGCCGTTGCTCATTGCTTCGGGACGCTCCGCAATAACCGGCGCGGCCGCCATGAACGTGCGGGCCAGCCCCTCGAACTCCGCCGCCATAAAGCGGTGGGGCGGATCATCCGGCTGGGGATAAGACACCTCGCTCTGCTTCGGAATCACGATCGGCTCATCGAGCCCCGTGATATGCCGGAATACGCCATCCATCAAAAACAGGGCGCTGTCGACCCAATGCGCGCGCGTCATGCCCGTAAAGGGGCTTGTTTCAAAGTCAGGCTCCGATATGTGATAAGCCATATAGTCCTCTCCCTGGATTATTTTGGGAAAAAGTATGGCACCCAACCGGAATTCCACAATGACCCATTAGCGCAAAACGGCACCCCGTTCTACGTCACGGGCATCGGAACAGAGCAGAAGCTTCCGTTTACGATTCCTTTTCTTTATCAAGACGCCTGTGGTAGAAACCTTTTTTCTGAAGAACAATGACAAGTGAGCCGTAAAACGTGACTCCGGCACCGGCTTGTCCATTTTTTTAAACAGTCACGACTCAGTCATCACTCCTCACGACACCATGCACGTACCATTTACCCATAAAATCCTGAAAGACTGGGCCGGCGTTCCGACGTTCCAGAAAGGCATGACCCTCTTCGAAAAAGGCAAAGTGGAAAAGGTTGAATTCGATCCCCCCTTTGTCACCGGCCAGCTCGCCATCGGTATCCGCGGCATGCGCAGCAAATTCGAGGTTTTGAAAGACGGGTTTGTTGAAAACCACTGTCCGTGCCGCGACAACCGGGAAGAGGGCAAAATATGCGCCCATCTGGTTGCCATCGGACTGGAAGCCGTACGGCTCTACTCCGACCCGCACCGCGTGGATAAACTGGCGGAGGAAAAACGCCGCACCGAACGTTTGGAGGCCTTCGACGAATCGGCCTATCACACGCGCGATCCCGGCGGCACTCCGGCCGAACTGCGGATTATCCTGAAACAGAGCTGGCGCGAGAGCCTGCAGGAGCAGCAGGTACCCATGCGCTGTTCCATCGAGGCCGCCGGACAGGTGATTCCCCTGAATGAAGTCCCGAAGAATCAGGCCATGGCGCTGAATGCGACCGACGACAACCTGCTGTTTGTCATTGAAGACATCTGCGAAGGCCCGGCCAAGGGCAAGTTCACCGCCACCCTCTCCGACTTTATCAATATTCTGGCACTCTGCGACGGCAAGCCGATCTATGAAGGCGGCGTGGATGGATATTTAATGGTCGACGAAGGCACAGTTAACACCTCCATCGACATGAAGCTTGATGAAGAAACCGGCGAGCTGATACTGACCCTCCAGACCGATACCGGCACCGACTTTACCTGCGTCGTTAGTGGCGGGAACGGGTGGATTTTGCAGGACGGTGTTTTCCAGAGACTGGAAAAAGTACTGCCCGGTCCGCTGCGCGCCATCTACGACGGACCGGTCCGCGTTCCGCGCGATGCCATTCCGTCGTTCATGAAGAACGAACTTCCATCGCTTGAAAATCTGACCGAGATCGAAACCAACGTCACCCCCGACATGCTTTCGCTTTCGCCGGCCAAGCCGCGCTTCCGGCTGAAGATCGACGGACTGCAGCATACCCTTTCCGCCACCCTCTATGCCGAATACGGTATTGTTCAGCTGGTGGCCGGGCGAAACGAAGCACTGGGCCATTTTTCCATCCCGGCACAGGACGACCTGCTCGACTTCCAGGTGCGCAATCCGGAGGCTGAAGAGAAAGCCCTCGAAACCATCACCGAACTCGGCTTCCGCGGGAAACGCGGCGATATGCTGATGCAGATCCGCGGCACCCGCGAAGTACTCAACTTCATGGGCGGTGCCCTGCCCCAGCTGCAGCGCAAAGGATGGCGCGTCGAGCTGGGCGGCCCGATTGCCGAATTCATGGACGATATCGAGTCCACCGTTCCGGTCGTACACATCAATCAATCCGCCAGCAACGGCTTCTTTGAAGTCGGGTATGACTTTGAAACCGACGGCGGCATCAGCCTCGATGAAACCGACATTCAGCGCGCCATCAATATGGGCGAAGCTTTTGTTGAGAAGAAAGGCCGCACCGTATTGCTCGATGTCGATGCCATCGAGAAAGCGCGGGCGGTTTTCGACGACTGCGCCGTTGGCGCGGGCGAGGCCCCCGGCACCTTCAAGATGAACGATATCCACGCGGCTTATGTGCAGTCGTCGCTGATGTCGCTCGACGGCATCGATATGGAAACCGCGCCCGAATGGATGAGCAAGGCCGAAGCGCAGAACCGCGATGCCAAAGTGGAACCGGTCTTTATCGGCGATGAACTGGAAGGCACGCTGCGCGACTATCAGAAAAGCGGCGTCTATTGGCTCAGCTTCCTGGAACGTTCCGGCTTTGCCGGCATTCTGGCTGATGAGATGGGATTGGGAAAAACACTCCAGACGCTCACGTGGCTCTCACTGGAACGGGAAAAAGAGGATGCGCACGATGCCCCGGCTCTGATCATCTGCCCCACCAGCCTAGTGGATAACTGGGCCGAAGAAGCGGAAAAATTTGTGCCGCACCTGCGGGTGCAGAAAATGCACGGGGCCGACCGCCATGAATTTTTCCAAACATTGGAAGAGCAGGATCTGATTATTACCTCCTACGCCCTGATCCGCCGCGACCTGGATGAATACCTTAAATACATGTTTTCCGTGGTGGTGCTCGATGAAGCCCAGCACATTAAAAACCGCACGACCCAGAACTCAACGGCCGTCAAAAAGGTGCAGGCGCACAACAAGCTGGTGCTGACCGGCACGCCGATTGAAAACAGCGTGACCGACCTGTGGTCCATTATGGACTTCCTGATGCCCGGCTATCTTGGAAACCATAAGGCCTTTCGCGAGAACTATGAACTGCCGATCCAGAACGGCGGTCCCGATGCCGAGTTGGCCCAGATTCGCCTGCGCCGTAAACTCCACCCCTTCCTGCTGCGACGTTTGAAGAAAGACGTCGCCAAAGACCTGCCGGATAAAATTCAGCGCGTGGCGCACTGCACCCTCAGCGGGGATCAGGCGAAAGTCTACAAACAGCTGGCCGAAAGTGCGAAGAAGGAGATCGGCAATCTGGTCGATGCCCAGGGCTTTAATAAATCGCGCATGCAGATTCTTAAAATTCTGCTGCAGCTCCGGCAGACCTGCTGCCACCTCGACCTGCTTAAGCTGCCCGGTATTTCCAGCGAATTTCCTTCCGCCAAAATGGAACTCTTTTTTGAGTTGGTGAACGAAGCCATCGATGCCGGACACCGCATTCTGGTCTTCAGTCAGTTCACCTCCATGCTGTCGATCATCCGCGAAGAGCTGGAAGCGCGGGAGCTGAAATACTGCTACCTCGACGGCTCCACTAAAGACCGCCAGGCGCGCGTGAAAACGTTTAACTCCGACAAATCAATCCCGCTCTTCCTCATCAGCCTCAAGGCCGGCGGAAGCGGACTCAACCTGACCGGCGCCGATATGGTGATCCACTTCGACCCCTGGTGGAACCCGGCTGTCGAGGCCCAGGCCACCGACCGCGCCCACCGAATCGGACAGAAAAACACCGTCTACAGCGTGAAGCTGATCACCAAGGGAACCGTCGAAGAAAAGGTCCTCCAGATGCAGCAGAGAAAACAGGGCGTCATCGATGCCACGCTCGAGAAAGATGGCGAGCTCGGCACCAACCTCAGCTGGAACGACGTGCAGGAACTGCTGTCGGTGTAACTTAGACGCGCGCTTCCAGCCGCGTTGCGCGCGCAATGCCCACCGCCCGCTCGCTCATGCGCAATGAGGCAGGATGCCTCATCTACATTCCTTGGGAACGGTGCTTCCAATGATTGGAAAACCCGCGCAAGGTACGGCATGAGTTTATTCTTTGAACAACTGGATTTCCAACGTACCGAGATCGGCGACCTGATGCTGCGCCGGCGGCGCATGCCTCAATTCGGGGCCACCGACATATATGAAGTTAAGCTCGGCGAGCACTTTCTGATGACCAGCCTGTTTCACGAGGCGGAATCTCAGTTGGCCATTCTCGGGCTGGGTGAAACGAAAAAAGAAACGCTGGATGTGGTCGTTGGCGGATTGGGCCTGGGCTATACGGCTGTCGAAGCTTTGAATGACCGGCGCGTGACTTCGCTGGAAGTGATCGATTATCTGGAACCGGTCATCGGGTGGCATCAGAAAGGCGTCGTTCCGCTGGGCCGGACCTTAATGAACGACTCGCGCTGCAGTCTGGTTCATGCCGATTTTTTTGACCGCATGCGCAACGCCCCGGAAAAGACATACGATGTGATCCTGCTGGATATTGATCACACCCCCTCCCATGTGCTGAGCCAGACCAATACACATTTCTACACGGAAGACGGACTTCGGGAAATGACTGCACATCTGAATCCCGGTGGCGTGTTTGCAATATGGGCCGATGGTGCACCTGAAGATTCTTTTACCGAGCGTCTGGCCGCTGTGTTTTCTGAGGCCGATTCCTATACCATTGAGTTCGACAACCCGATTACCGGAGGCACCTCGGTTGGGGCGGTTTACACTGCTCAGCTTTAAGCTCGTTACATTTGATGCAAAAAAGAGGTTGCCATTCCTTTCCGATTCCCTATATTCCGCTGTTTTCCGATACACGGAGGTTTCCTCCAATCGTTGAAAAACGGGGCGTAGCGCAGTCTGGTAGCGCGGTTGCTTTGGGAGCAATAGGTCGGGAGTTCGAATCTCTCCGCCCCGACCATCTTTTTCCCTTTTTAAAAAAGTCGGTCATAATACGATCATGAATCGTGGGCATAGTTAACAGAACGTTTCTATTCGATAGAATTACTCCTCGGAGTTGAACGATACGAACTCTCTGATACAGAGGAATAGAACGCCACGAACAGCTGCATGATCCGGCCTTCGCAAATCTTACGTTGCATAGATAAGCGAAGGCCATGACCGACAACCGGTTCCCTTAAGCTCGGGCATGACCCTGCCGGAGCTCTATTTGGCTCTCCACCAGATAGGGGGACGGTTTTTAATTAATTTCCGGAAATCTGGTCCGTTTCGGGCGAATCCATTGGAACCGAAAATACCGCATACCCACGCGGGGGCACTTCGAGGTTTACGCCGCCCATACTGTTACAGCTGATCTCAGTCGGTTGTTGTTTATGCCCGTCCACGTAGGAATACCAGGCATGGCTTTTCAGCGCCTGATTCCAGAGCATACGGTTGCGGGTGAAAACTTTCGCGGAGCGCACCTCAGTCGGATGGCTGTTAATCGCCACCACATAACCCGGCGCCGAAGCACTGCCCTTCAGGGTTCCATACACCAGCAGGTGGTCATCCTCGGTATGGAGCAGTTGAATTTCGGGCTGCCCGCCGCCTAAGGCATTCCGCACCCAGACCAGCGGTTTAATCCCATGGCCCGGCTGGCCATCCGCTTCCGCCAGGCCATAATTAAAGTAGTCTTTCCAGAAGATGCAGGGATAGCCCTGATACGTCAGGATGAAGGCGTAGGCCAGCATCGTGTTATCCACGATGGATTCAACATGCGAATCTTTGTCCGTATCGTGATTGGCCACAAAGGTCACTGCCCGCTTCGGATGCTTTGCAGCGAGAACCTGATCGGGATCCACCAACAGGCCGATGTCTTCGCCGTGGTTGAATACCTTCCCCATCGTATAAAATCCGGGAAAATCAAAGGCGGCCGGACATTCCGACTTTTTGAGATATTTTTCAATCATTGCAAGGTCGTCCCAGCATTCAAGAATGCCGTACGCATTGCCGGTTCCTTTAATAAATTTCCTTATAAAGGAAGGGTTGATCCCCTTCACATAGTCCAACCGCCATCCTCCATCAAAGCCGGCGTTGGCCGAATCGGCCAGCCAGTTACCCCACTGGACCAGATCATACCCGGCGGAACCCTCCCGGCGACCGGTCACATGGCAGACATCCGGATAGCCCTCAAAAGGTGCAGCATCGGATTCCTCGCTGGTTGAAGGATGGAACTGGTTATAGCGCCAGGTGCATTTCCCGCTCGCCACTCCGCTGAAGTCGGTCCAGGTTTTTTCGCCATCGAGGTTCGGGTTGGCTTCGGGCTGACCGCCGCTTCGGTGATTCAGAACAATATCCGGCATACAGACGATGCCCCGGGATTGATAGAGGGCGATAACTTTTTTCAGTTCGTCCTGCGTACCGAAACGCGTGGGCATGGTGCCCATCTGATCGTATTGCCCCAAGTCATAATAATCGTACGGATCGTACCCCATGGAATACCCGCCGGCATGGCTTTTCTGCGGCGCAGGAAACCAGATGCGGTCGATCCCGCACCCGTCCTTCATATCCCGAAGTTCATCGACCTTTTCAGCCATGGTGCTGTACCAGCCCGACGGACAGTCCCAGTAGAACCCCTGCATCATGACACCGGAAACGGCAACACGGGCAACCAGGCACAAGCCTAGCAATATGCCGCTCGCTTTCCAATGGTTGGATATTAACCCCGAAGTCATAATTTCCTGCTACTCTGAATTCTGATCTGCACAACGGTTCAACTTATAACAGCGGTGCCATGGCACAACAATTCCTGAGATTGGAATTCATTCCGCGGTCAAGGTCTCGTTCAAGGCGCTAACCTGACGCGGTAGAATTGCACCGGTGATGCCGTCTGATTGGTATCCGCCCAGTAAAAAGGAAGAACCGGCGAATGGAAGTTAGACACCGAAGTCCAACCGCCCGTCAGGTTCGTGGTCGTCTGAATGGTGTAGTCCGGGCCGGCATCCCCATCGACTGAAAAGCTAAATTGACCGTTGGTGATTACAGCGGAACTGAGCGTTGGCTCGGCGGGGCGCGCAACCGTTACATTGAAGCTCCGGGTTGTTCCAAGCATTGGAACTCCGTTGTCGGAAACAGCAACAGACACGGTCTGCAAGGACGGTGATTGCGAAATAAGCGGACGCCATGAAAACGCCCCGTTCGTGGAATTGATCGAAGCCCCAACAGGCGGGCTTTTCAAACTATAGGTGAGGGTTTGTACCGGCACATCCGCATCGCTCGCGGAATGGGTCAGCATCAGGTTGCCGCCGGCCAGAATCATCTGATCAGAAATCGCATCAGCCACCGGTGCCGCATTAAGATCCACATTGTCCACGATCGCAGTAGCGAGCGATCCATTGTTGTGACTGGTCACAGCCAGTCCGATGTTGACCGCTTGTGACATGTTCACAGTCTGGCTGCCTCCAACCTGAGTCCAGCTTTCACCATCTTCGGAATAGTAGCCTCGGAAAATATTCGCCGAACGCACGAGCCGCACCCAGCACGGAGCACTCAACCCACCGGCATTAGCGGTGCCGGTGCCGCCCCCCGTGGCGTTGCGCCATTGGAAGGTTACGCCATTCTCAGGGGTAACCAGCACCGCCACATTCATGGCATTGGCCGCCGTTCCCTGACGCATCATGATGCCTGCCTTGGCCCATGGATCGGTATTTTCCACATGCATCACGCGGGCCTGTATCGCACAATCACCGCTAATGACTTGATGCGTGTATCGGAATCCATCTGCCCCGCCCTGAATATCTTCGCCGGAGCCGGCCAGGAAAAAGGTGTCGCCCATAAAGCTCGCATTTCCTGCCAAACCGACGGCTCCAACATCCTCCGATGTCCACACCCCCGGCAATGCGTTGGCCACCGAATAGACCGCATAGCCCCGTGGAGGTGCCTGCACGGTCACGATCCCGCCGGCACTGCAGGACACATTGACAGGCTGTGTGTTTTGCCCGGCAACATAGGAATACCAGGCATGGCACTGAAGCGTTTTCCCCGCGAGAAATGAATTGGATGTCGTCACGGTCGCGCCCTGCGTTGTTGAGTCGTGGTTATTGAGTACGACGATGTAGCCGGGGGTGCTGGCCGAGCCGTTCGAGGTCCCGTAGATGAGCACATCGGTGCTGTTGGTGTTGAGCAGTTGAATATCCGGCTCTCCTCCGCCCAACGCTCCGCGCACCCACACCAACGGTTTGATTCCGTTGCCGGACTGCCCGCCCAGGGTGGCGAGGCCCCGATCAAAATAATCCTTCCAGAAAATGCAGGGGTATCCCTGGTAGGTCAGGATAAAGGCATAGGCGAGCATGGTGTTATTGGTGATCGATTCAACGCCGGCATCTTTGTCGGTATCGTGATTGGCCACGAAGGTGACGGCATTGGAGGGGCGCCTGGCGGCGTAGACCTTCGTGGGATCGACCAATCCCGAAATACCGGCACCCTCATTGAACACTTCTCCCATGGTGTAAAAAGCGGGGAAGTCGAAGGCGGAGCTGTTGCCTGAATATTTTACATAGGACTCGATGACCTCCATGTTGTCCCAGCATTCGAGAATCCCGAAGGCGTTCCCGGTGCCGACTCGGAAATCCGCCATGAAAGAAGGATGGATCCCTTTGACATAATCAAAACGCCAGCCGCCGTCAAAACCGGCATGGGCGGAATCCTGCAGCCAGCCGCCCCACTCCGTCAGATCATAATAGGCAGATCCCGCCGAGTGACCCGTAACGTGGCAGACGTCGGGATACGTACCGAACGAACCTTCATCGCTCGACTCATAGTTCGACGGATGGAACTGGTTATAGTCCCAGGTACACTTGCCGCTTGCCACACCGCTGAAGTCGGTCCATGAATTTGTCCCGCCGAGATGGGGATTGGACTCCGCCATCCCGCCGGAGCGATGGTTCAGTACGAGATCAGCCATGCAGAGGATCCCCTGTGCCTGATAAGCCGCAATAGTGGATTTTAATTCCGCCTGCGTACCGAAATGAGTAGGGATGGTTCCTTGCTGATTATATTGTCCCAGATCGTAGTAGTCGTAGGGGTCGTACCCCATTGAAAGTCCACCGGAGTCGCTCTTTTGCGGCGGTGGAAACCAAATCCGGTCGATACCCTGCCCGCCCTGCATGAAGCGCAGCTCGGCGGCGTTGGCGGCCATCGTGCTGTACCATTCCGAAGGGCAGTCCCAGTAGAACCCCTGCATCATGACGTTGGCCTTGCTGGCAGTGGCGGGGAGCGGCGGCGGAGTTCCAATGGTTGGAACAGGTATGGAGAAATTCCAGTCAGCCCCTCCGTTGGAATCCCATATTTCACTGCCGTTGTGGAAGGCATAGTTGAGTGTATCGGCCATTTGCGGACATAGATAAGTATAGGTCCACCATCCATTCGAGAGGACCATCGATACATCGTCGGACTGCGCCCAGCCATTGACTCCCTTGTGGAGCTGGACGGAACCGACACCATCCAGCGGACCGCCCGCAGGATTGTAGGCGACCGTTACCAGGTGACCTGCCGACGGCAGAACCGGACTGATTGTGCAGTCCGATGCACCGGCCCCGGCCGCAAAGAACATCGAAAGACATACCACGGAAAACAAAACGTTCATCTTCCAATGACTGGATGTTAATCGCGATTTCATTTTATACCATTTACCAAAACATAATGGTCTAAACTACGGATTAGTGCCTCGCAGAGCAGCAGAGATCGCAGAGCAAAACAGGCCATCTCTCTGCGTGCTCTGCGCCTTTGCGAGGGATCAATTTTATGCCGGAAAGTTTTCACGATTGGTATTACTCCGCTAACGTTCCGAATCCCAATATGCACAACGGCTCCACTTACAAAGAGGAGCCGCAGCACATCATGTCCCTTAAACGGGCTGAGTAAAACTAGAGTGCTTCCACCTGTAACGTCGCAAATGCCGCGGCATCGGTGGTTGGAACATAATTCGTTACCGTCACAAGATCCCCGAACAAATGTACCGGGGGAAGTTCAACAAACCCGTTGGTCTCCCACGCTGGATCAACCAGTTCGTCGGAAATCACCAGACTGTAATCCAGATTCATGGCCGCCGCTTTTTCCTCATTATAACGGGTATAGACGTACACCAATCCGTTCGTGCTGTTGCCATGATATTCCGGCGCGCGCCAGCTCGGCCCTTCGTCGTTGATTGGGCTTCTGCCCACCGAAAATTCTTCAAGATTTTTCATACCATCATTATCGGGGTCGGCATCATAATCCGCATCCGAACCGCTCAAACTGTATTGATTGGTCCAGGCACCATAATGGTCGAAACCGGGCGTGTAGGAGACATCGAAGTTGTTGTAGTAGATAGCATTCTGATCACCGCTTTCAGTGAAAATGCTATATAGTTCAATGCTGTTGACCTTACCTATATAAGTGCCTGAATCAAAATCAGAAAGCCCCCCCGAACGCGTGACCTTCCACGTTCCCCCCGTTGAAGTGCTCTGTTCAAAGGCAATGTGATACTGTGTGTCTTCATTATATTCACTCCCGATAAAGTTAGTCACTCCAGAAGCGATTACGCGAGTGTCATTATTTCCGACTTCGATTTCAAAAAACCGTGATTCTCCGACATCGCGAGCTCTGAACCCCTTATAGCCATTGCGCCAATTGATATCCATGTCGAACGAGAAGGTATGTCCCGGTGCCAAATCCTGATTCAGGTAGCGGTATACAACGATAAATTCGTTGGTTCCATCTACATTATGGATGTAAAATGACCGACTGTTGGTATCGATTGAGCTGGCTCCTCCGTTGTCGACTGAACTGCCGATTCCAACACGATCGACCCCATTGGTCGCCCAATAGCCCATCACCCAGGCCCCGAAGCCGCTGCCTCCGTTGTCGTAATTCTGCCAACCATCGTCGTATGCAGCATCGGCCGCATTATCGTGTGCCGTTCCCGCAACCACGGATCCGGCCATCAACATCGCAATTCCACATGTCCATAATGTATTTTTCATCTTCGCAGTCTCCTTATCTCTCTTTGTTTCCTACCTAGCTCTACCGCGTTATATTTTTTCCTCAGTAGTATCGTTAGGTTGGCAGAGAACAACTAAACTGTCTAGCTAGCCAAGGGGTTAGTATTCGCAAGCCTGACGCATTAAGCAACTTCCAACCATCGAATCTGATTGGAGCGTAGCAAATATGGAGAAATGTTCAATCATTGAAAGCTCCCCTCCCTGATTCATGCCTCAAAACCGTACAGGGGGTTCGCGTTGTCAGCACAACAGGTTATCCAAATGAGCGTTCATGGTTTACTTCTAACCGTTCGGCTAGCTAGAAGAAATCCGCTTATACTGGTACAAATACAGAATATTTACTACAAACAGGTTACTCATGGACTACATTAATAAGGTGGTTATTCTATCATGATGAAAAAAATATTCATTGGTCTTATCAGTTGCGCTCCTTCAGTGATGTTTGCTGCGGGCGTGCTCGAAGTCCGGGCTCCGGGCTATCATTTCCAGAATGCGGAATACACCACCAGCCATGTCTTTATTGATGAGATCGCCGGGACGACCGCGGATATTGAAGTCCTTTTTGACCTCACCGCTTTCAGCAATATCACCGATGTTGAAGTCTTCTCGAACCTGAACCGGCGCGACCTCGCCCGCACCGATAAAAACGGTGATGGCTATGCCGACGGCATCGAGCCGATCCCGGGCGGCGACATAACCGATTCCGCCGCAGACACCGATCCGGTGACCGGCCATTATTACATTCCGATCAACATGACCGACGGCGACACTAACGGCATCTACGAGCTCACTCTCCCCGCCTCGAAGACCGGGGCCTATCGCCTGACCGCACGATTTAAGACAAGCGATTCCATCGAAGCAAACGGCTATGACCCGAACAGCTGGATCTGGTATGGCCTGCGCGACCACGCCATCGTGGTTTCGCCGGTCGACGCCCGCGACATCCGGCTATATGAAATCAATGTGTTTAATATCGATGCCTCGGGCGACACCTTTGCCCAGCGCTCCACCCTCGAAGATCTGCACGATGCCCCCGGCGCAGCCCAGAGCGGCGACGGCAACTGGAATCTGGACTATCTAAAAGGACTGGGCATGAACTGGCTCTGGTTCCAACCCATCCACCCCAACGGTATCGATGGACGCGAACCCAATGACGGCTGGGACGGGTCGGGTGCACCCTACGACCCCGGCAGCCCCTATGCCGTTAAAAACTTTTTTGAGGTCAACGAGCTGATGACGGTCAGCTATCACGGCACCAACAGCACCGCAGTCAACCGTGCCGCCTCCATGGCCGCATGGTCAAACTTTGTGGTCTCAGCCGACTCCGAAGAGGTCGGCATTATGCTCGACGCTCCGTTTAACCACACCGCCTTTGATGTCGAACTCGCGCAGCAGGGTGTCGACCTGCTCCAGCCAGACGGCGAAACATGGGATGCATACGACGAAATCCGCAACCGCGATGCCCGCTTCTTCTCGCTCGACGGAAACTATGGGAACCGCGCCTCATCCGCAGCCAATATTGCCGCCGGCCCTGACCGCTTTGACTTCGGCAAGTGGAACGATGTCAAAGACGTGTTCTTCGGCCGCTACGATGCACTCGTGGAATATGACTCGGAGCCGGAACGCTCTAGCTATACCAGTGAAGGCGACTGGTTTGACTGGACCGATTCCGACTGGACGACCCTTGACTTTACACAGGGCGGCCAGCAGTGGAACGTCACCCGCCGGGTCTGGGACTACTTCGCTGAATACGCCATCCATTGGCTGGAACAAACCCGTCCGGCGGGCCAGAACCGAAACTCCCTTCCAACCGATGGAAACGCCACCGCACGCTATGCATGGGACAAACAGGGCATCGACGGACTGCGCTGCGATTTCGGTCAAGGCCTTCCTCCGCGTTGCTGGGAATACATCATCAACGTCGCCCGCGGCCATAAGTGGAACTTTGTCATGATGAGCGAGTCGCTCGATGGCGGCGCCGTCACTTACCGCTCCAATCGCCACTTTGACATCCTCAATGAAAATATTGTCTTCCCGCTCAAAAGTGCAACAGACGACACCGCCTACCGCAACATCTTCGAGGAGCGTCGCACGGCCTACGGCCAGGGATTGGTACTGATGAACAACACCTCGCACGATGAAGAAACAATGTCTGACCCGTGGGAGTCAGTGATTCGATCAGCGGCCTGCGGTATGATCGATGGAACCACCATGATCTTCCCCGGACAGGAGCTGGGCATCTCCACTACCTATGGCTACAGCCAGTATGAAACCAATTTTGGTAAACAGGTTCCGCACTTCAAACGTTGGAACTCCATGATGCCGATCTGGACCGACACGAACTATGGCAACGACCAGCTCTTCCCGGTTTACTCCGGGATCCAGAAAGCACGCGCCTCCAGCCCGGCCCTTCAGAGTTCGAACCGATGGTTCCTGGACGGTGACGGCTTTAACAGCAACATCTTCGCCTCGGCAAAATATGAAGAAACCAATGCCCTCGCCAACGGCAAGGACGTGGTGATTGCGTTTGCCAACCTTGACCGGAACAATAACCAGGCAGAAAATTATACAATCCCGCCGGGATTGGCACCGCTGATCGGCATTGAAGATGCGCGATTCTACAACGTGGTGAATATTGCAGCCTACGATGCAGACAGCCGCAGTACATTCCTATGGGGCAGTCCGAAGACCGGTAGCGAGTTGAAGAGCACCGGCATGTTTGTCTCGCTGAATAAAGTGCCGACCGTTGATGGCGACTGGGCAACAGCACCGTATGAAGCGCAATACCTGAAACTGGTCGATGTCACGGATCCGCTGGAGGTGGATATCGATGCCATCAACATAACCAATTCTGCTGTGGCCGTGTCCTGCCCTGCCACGCCCGGCTGGTACTATCATCTGGAAACCCGCACCAACCTGATAGACGGCGCATGGAACACCGTGCAATCCAACGTAAAGGCCGCGGCAAGCACCATCACCCTGCCGTATGAAGACGGCACAGAACCGGATGCCCGCTATTACCGCGTGAAAGTTTCTTATGTGGAACAATAAATCTTTGCCACCGCTGATCGAAGAAAGGATATGAATATGAGCAACGAAAATGAAAATACAAAAATGAAGATGATCTTCTCCACAGATATTGATGCGAAAAAAGCGATCTTCATTACATTCATCGCCTTTCTGTTCTGCGGATTCCAGGCAGCTATCTACGGGATGACGACCATGTCGGTTGCCGAGTTTTTCGGTAAAGATTCCTCGCGGATTGTGTTTTACGACTCGTTCGGCATGTGGGGACAAATCCTGGCGATGGCCACCGGCGGATTTGTCATCTCAAAAATCAAGGGTAAAAACACCTTGCTGCTCGCCGGCGGCATGATGCTGATCGCATCATCCCTGATCGCCTTATTTCCTGTCCTGCCGATCTACATGTCGATGTCCTTTGTCTGCAACATGGCCATCGGATTCGTCCTCGTCGCCTGCTACTACATGACTATGGGAACCGTCCGCCGGGAAGGCGAAGGTGAAGGCAAACTCGCCATCATGAATGTATTTTTCAGTGCCGGCTTCATGATCAGCCCCCTCATCAATGGCTTTGTCATCGATGCCGCCGGTTGGCGTACCGTCTTCGGCCTCATCGCCATCATGTTCATCCTCTTCGTTATCGTCCTCCTCTTCATGAATATCAGCGAACTCGCCGACAAAGAAATCAGCGACCGCAAAACAGAAAAAGAAGCCGCCAAAGAAAATGCCAGCTTTATGTCGATCCCTCTCGTACTGACTGCAACTGCGTTCTTTCTTTTCGTCTACGTTGAACAGATCATGAACAACCTCAACCAACCCAGAATGAAAGAGGATCTTGGGTTCGACATCAAGGTTGTCGGAGCCATGGTCATGACCTATGCCCTCACCCAGATGGTCGGTCGCCTTGTATTCGGCAAATTTCTCCTGCCCAAAGTCAAAACCCATAAATACATCATTGTCTCCGCCCTCCTGTTCGGTCTTTTCATGGCCCTGTTCCTGAAAGCCTCAACGGTTCCGGCCGTCGTCGGTTTCATGATCTTCCTCGGCCTGGCCAATTCCTGCATCTACCCGGCCATTGCCGGATACGGTCTGGACCAGATCGGGCACGCCAGCCCCAAAGCCACATCGTTTATCATCACCTGCGGTTCCATCGGCATCCCCGTCGGCACGATGATGTCCGGCCTGATTGGTGAACATTTCGGACGGGCAAACGCCATGCTGGTCGGCCCGGTGCTTCTCGTTGTGGTGGTGCTGTTGATTTATGTTGTTCATAGAACATCAGCAAACAAACCGATCGGGTAACAGGGAATCATCACCAGGAATGATCTGCATATGAAAATCAACTTCAGCATTCACTACAACACAGTCCCCGGTCAGCAGATTTGCATCTGCGGTCCGGCTCAATCGCTGGGAACCGGGGACGTTTCCGAAGCCCCGAAGCTCACCTATCAAAAGGGTGGCACCTGGACTATTACATTAGACATCCCGGCGAATACCAGACAGCTGGACTACCAGTATGGATTACTCGATGATCATGGAAACCGTGTCAAGGAATGGGGTGACGGGAGAACGATTCAACTTTCAGAACTGAATGCGCCGATCATTTTTGTAAAGGATCACTGGCGCTCTCCCTCCAGCGAAGAGCGCATCATGTACAACTCCTGTTTTAAAGAGGTTCTCCTGAAACCGAATGTAGATCTCGGCGCTCCCTGTCCTAAAGCAAAGCAGTCGTTGCAGTTTAAAATACAGGTTCCGCGCATTGGACATCGCTATCAGATTTGTGTACTGGGCAATCAGGCTGCATTAGGGAACTGGGACAAAACAAAACCGCTGTTGCTTTCCTGTGGAACTGATTTCCCGGAATGGGCCGGTTCAGTCAATGCGGCGAACCTAACACTGCCCATCCTTTATAAATATGGCATTTATGACACTGAGCAGAAAACAGTCGTAACGATTGAAGACGGGTTCGACCGGGAAATTGATGCGCTGCCGGAAAATAAACCCGTATATTGTTCGATTCAATCCGACGAATCCTTCCGCTATCCACTGGGCAACTGGAAAGGAGCGGGAGTCGCCGTTCCGGTGTTTTCATTGCGAAGTGAAAACAGTTCCGGCATCGGAGACTTTGGCGACCTGATCGACTTTGTGGACTGGGCCAAACAGGTCGGCATGAAAATGGTCCAGTTGCTCCCTCTGAATGAAACCGTTGCCTCCCATAACTGGCTCGACTCGTATCCCTACAAATCGATCTCGGTCATGGCGCTGCATCCCATTTATCTGAACCTGCAGAAATTGGGAAAGCTGCAAGACGAAACGCAGATGGAGGAAGTGACGGCCCGGCTGAAGGAACTGAATGCGGAACCCCACGTAAATTTCCCGGAAGTGCACCGCGTCAAGTCCCACTACTACAAACTGATTTTCGACCAGGACAAAGGCGCATTCTTCGACAGCAAATCCTACCAGGCCTTCTTCCGAAAAAACAGGGACTGGCTGGTTCCGTATGCCGCTTATGCCTACCTGAGGGATCGGATGAAAACGCCGGATTTCAGGGAGTGGAAGGAATACAGCACATACAATCAGGAGGCCATCGAGCAACTATGCGGTACGGAATCCAAAGCATGGGATGACATCGCCGTTCATTACTTCATCCAATACCATCTGGATAAACAATTACGCGAGGCTTCAGCATATGCCCGCAACCATGGAATCGTACTGAAAGGGGATATTCCGATTGGCATCAGCCCCGACAGCGTTGAAGCCTGGACCGAGCCGCACCTGTTTAACCTTGGAGCACAAGCCGGTGCTCCGCCGGACGATTTTGCAATTAAAGGTCAGAACTGGGGCTTCCCTACCTACAACTGGGAAGTCATGGCCGCCGAGGATTTTTCGTGGTGGAAAAAGCGCCTGCATCACATGGGGACCTATTTTGATGCCTACCGGATCGATCACATTCTTGGTTTCTTCCGAATCTGGGAAATTCCACTCGATGCGGTAGAGGGCGTGCTCGGATATTTCAAACCCGCCCTGCCCATGACGGCGGAGGAAATCAAACGGTTCGGAGTGGACTTCAATGCGGACCGGATGGCGAAACCCTACATCCGCCGGCATGAGCTGCAGCACCTCTTCGGCGCAGAAACCGATGATGTAACGCACCGGTTTCTAGAGGAAACAAAGACCGGCGAATATCGAATGAAAAAGGCGTTCGATTCGCAACTCAAAGTAAACCGGCATTTCCTTAACGGTATCGAGGAAGAAGACCTGACGGCTTCGAATCGAAAAATCAGAGATGGCCTGTTCGATCTCATAGCAAACGTGTTGTTCGTTCAGACCGGCCCGGATGAATGGCACCCAAGAATTTCTCTTCACTTCACCTCGTCATATGCAACGCTGAATGATCACACAAAGAATCGGCTCAAAGAACTGTACATCCATTTCTTTTATAAACGGCACGATGACTTCTGGTATCACAAAGCCATGGAAAAACTGCCGGCAATCCTATCGGCCAGCGATATGCTGGTTTGTGGAGAGGACCTCGGTATGGTTCCGGATTGCGTCCCCCCCGTCATGCATCAACTCGATATATTAAGCCTTGAGATTCAGCGCATGCCGAAAGACCCGCGGGTTGAATATGCCAATCCCGCCGATGCACCCTATCTCTCCGTCTGCACAACCTCCACACACGACATGCCGACTATTCGGGGCTGGTGGGAGGCAGACCGGAAAGCCACTCAGGAGTTTTATAACAACGAACTGGGCAATCCGGGAGGAGCCCCCTATTTTGCCGAACCCTGGGTCTGCAAGCAGATTATTGCTCAACACCTTTATTCCCCTGCGATGTGGACCACCTTCCCCATCCAGGATCTAATGGCCATGGATGGCGAACTCCGATGGGACGAGACACACGAGGAACAGATTAACCAGCCGAGCAATGTGCGGCATCAATGGAGGTACCGAATGCATCAGAGTATCGACACCTTGAAACAGGCGTCCGGTTTCAATCAATCCCTCTCAGCCTTGATCAGCGAATCGGGCAGAAACTCCGATTACTGATCGTCAGATAAAAGGAACTAAAGCAATGGAAATACCATTTTCACCACCCGCTTCGCTAGAGACACAGAGACACAGAGGCTTGCTTTCTCCGTACCTCCGTGCCTCTGTGGTGAAAAAAGTCATGTCACTCCTTGGCCTAGGTCTTGTTCTGACCGGTGGAGTTTCGGCGCGCGACTGGATCGACCGGGCATGGAAAGGCGACGTCATCTATTTTGTGATGACCGACCGCTTCAGCGATGGTGATCCGGAGAATAATATTCCAGAGGGTTCCGATCCTGCGTTGTACGATGCTGCGCAACAGAACATCAACCTCTACCACGGCGGCGACTTCCGGGGATTGGAAAATGCGCTGACCGACGGATATTTTACAGACCTTGGAATCAGTGCCATCTGGATTACGCCGCCGGTGCGCAACGCCTGGATGTCGCAGCACGACCTCGGCGGCAGCAAGAGCGGCTACCACGGCTATTGGACCCAGGACTTCCGCGACATTGATCCGCACCTGACGAGCCGAACCGACTTGGCCGGCAAACCCTACCCCGCCGGCACTGCGGGCCGGCTCCAGCACTACAAAGACCTCATCGACCTCGCCCATTCAAAAGAGATCAAGGTGGTACAGGACATCGTCTGCAATCACATTGGCCCTCTCTTCTACTATGACCTCGACAGGAATGGAGCACATGAAAACAACATCGATGAGTGGCAGCCGCCCTACCTCCCGGATGGAACCTATCGGGATGCCGCACGCTGGGCAAACGAGCCGCAGTGGAACGTGGGAAAACCCGACGATTTTTTCCAATCATTGGAACTCTACTGGGCCAGGGGCTTCAGCCCGGACAGTCTGGGGAAAAGCGATGGAGAGGAACAGCGGTGCGACTTCTTTTCGTTGCGCGCACTCAATACAGAGCCGGAGGCCGCGCACTTCGACCGGCTCGTCGATGAGTTTGTCGACATCTACCATTTCTACATTGATGAAATGGGCGTAGACGGCCTGCGCATCGATACGGTCAAGCATGTGCACAAAGACTTCTGGAACGCCTTTACCTCCCGCCTGCGCGAGCGGCTGGGCCCGGACTCCGACAAGCTGCTCCTATTCGGCGAGGTGTATGGCAACTCCATTGAAGACATAAATTACTATGCCGACAGTCTCGATTCCCTGCTCAACTTCCAGTTCACCTGGGCTGTGCGCGATGTGTTGCGGCAGGATAACCGGGGCGATGTTAAACAGCTCGCTCGCTTTATCGAACGAATGAATAACGAAGTAAAAACCACGGGCAACTATGACGCCAAGGCCATGCGCCTCAACTCCGTCAACTTCATCGGCAACCACGACGGACTGAATCGCTTTCTGGTGAATGGAATCAGCGAAGCGAATCATGATCTGGCCCTCGCAACTCTACTGACCTTCGAGGGCATCCCCTGTCTCTACTATGGTTCCGAACTCGCGATCCGCGATGATCAGGTTGACCGGCACAGGGAGAGCGAAACCGGGCGGGCCACGTTGTTTGACAATCAGGGCAGGCGCACCTTTGAACAGCGCAAATCCAACCCACACTTCAAAATGATTTCTGAACTGATTACCCTGCGCAAGCAGCTGCCCGCACTGGTCGATGGCGATATCAACGTATATCCGCTGAACAAAGACGGGGTGCTGGCCTACCGGCGCGGCAATGCGTTAGTCGTGTTCAATGCAGGTGATCAGCCAAAGCAGTTTTACATTCCCGCCACAACCCTGCTCTATTCAAACGGAATAGTCGAAAACTCGAAACCAGACAGACCATGCACGGTTCCTGCAAAAACCCTGCAGGTCTACCGCATGGAGGAGAAAACAACTATGCAATCGGCAACCGGGGGCAAAGCGGTCATTTATCAGGTTTTCACGCGCCTTTTCGGCAACCGCAACACCACCAACAAACCATGGGGCACCATCGAAGAAAACGGCGTTGGAAAATTCAACGACTTTACCGATACCGCGCTGGAAGGCATCAAGGAATTCGGCACCACCCACATCTGGTATACCGGTGTGCCGCACCATGCCGTCGTGCGTGACTACACCGGCTTTGGCATTTCAAACGACGATCCCGACGTGGTCAAAGGTCGCGCCGGCTCGCCTTACGCCGTGAAGGACTATTACAACGTAAATCCCGACCTGGCCGCAAACCCGGCAAAGCGATTCGAAGAATTCCAAGCACTCATCGACCGAACTCATCAGCACGGCATGAAGGTGATCATCGATATTGTCCCGAACCATGTGGCCCGCGCCTACTACTCCACCACACGGCCCGGCTGCGATTTCGGCATTCATGATGACACGGACAAAGAGTATCAGCGCAATAACAACTTCTACTACATCGTCGACGAATCCTTCCGCGTGCCGGAAGGCGAGGTTCCTTTGAATGGCGAAGCGCATCCACTGGCCGACGGCCACTTCGACGAAACCCCGGCCAAATGGACCGGAAACGGTTCACGGCTCGCACAGCCAAACCCGAATGACTGGTATGAAACCGTCAAGGTAAACTACGGCGTCCGCCCCGATGGAACACACGACTTCCCGGCCCTGCCCGAATCGCTGCGCGGTGCCTCGTTTAAAGAACACGCCGATTTCTGGGCCGACAAAGAGGTGCCTGACTCGTGGATCAAGTTTCGCGACATCGCCCTCTACTGGCTCGACTACGGCGTCGACGGATTCCGCTTCGATATGGCCGAAATGGTGCCGGTCGAATTCTGGAGCTACATGAATTCCTCCATCAAAATGGAGAAAGCCAAAGCATTCTGTCTGGCCGAAGTCTATAACCGCAATCTCTACCGCAACTATATCCAGCTCGGCCTGATGGACGCGCTGTATGACAAGGTCGATTTCTACGACACCACCAAACGGATCATGCAGGGTCGCGCCCCTGCCTCCGACCTGCTTCCAATCATTGGAAGTCTCAGCGACATCGATCCGCACATGCTCCACTTTCTCGAAAACCACGATGAACAGCGTATTGCCTGCCCCGACTTTGCCGGTGATTCCGTTCTGGGTAAACCGGCTATGACCGTATCCGCGCTGGCGGGTCGCGGCCCGACGCTGCTCTACTTTGCGCAGGCCCTCGGCGAACCGGCCGACCGGGATGCCGGCTACGGCAAAGCCACACGCACCACGATCTTCGATTACTGGGGACTGGAAAACCTGAAGCGCTGGGCGAACGATGGAGCCTACGACGGCGGGCAGCTGACCGAAGCCGAAAAATCACTGCGAAAGCACTACACCACCCTGCTCTCCTTCAGCGCCGAAAACCCGGCCTTCAACGGGAGCTACCAGGATCTGCACCGCCACAACCTGGCCGAGACGAAGAACTACAGCGAAAAACTCTTTTCCTTCGCCCGCTGGTCCGGCGGTTCAAAAGTCGTGGTGTTAGCCAGCTTTGACCGCACACAGTCAGCCGAACTTCAACTGAAGCTGCCACCAGACCTCATTCAAGAATGGCAGCTTCAGGATGGAGACTACCAACTGAAAAATATCTTCAACGACTCCCCCACCACGCTCACCGTCAGAAACGGAAGAGGCTTCATCCGCACCGAACTAAATCCATTGGAGTCGCAGGTGTTTCTGCTGCAGTAGAACAACCCGGTTTCCAATCATTGGAAAAACAGTCCCTGTCGGAGGGCGGCGCTTTGTCGCCGCCGGCGCTGACGAAGCAGCGCCCTCCATTAAAAATGACAGAACGGGCCCCGAGGCCTCCCTCTATTTTCCAACCATTGGAATTTTCCATGGATTGGAACTTCGTCCATTACCCTTCCGAGGCCTGCTGGACTTTCAGGGCGGCTTCGGTACGGGAGTGCACATGGAGCTTTTCGTAGACGTGCTGGAGATGGAATTTAATCGTTGCCGTCGTGACGCACATGTGGTCGGCAATCTCTTTGTTCGTCATGCCGTGCATCACGTGCCGCAGCACTTCATTTTCGCGCGCCGTTAAGCTCTCCACATCAGAGGACGTCTGGGCCTTGGCCTGGAACTGGCCGATGACTTTCCGGGCGATTTCCGGAGTCATGGGTACATCGCCCTGGTTGGCCTCCCGCACGGCCTGTACAATGCGATCCGGATCTGCCCGTTTGAGCAGGTAACCGCAGGCCCCGGCCTGGAGTGCACGAAAGATGCGGTCGGAGTCTTCATAAACGGTTACGCAAACAACCTGCACAGCCGGCAGCTGCAGCTTGATGCTGGCGGTACATTCAATCCCGGTCCCGTCCGGCAGCTGAATATCCATCAGCACCACATCGGGCTTGGCTTTTGGAATCGTTGCAAGCGCATCGGCCACCGTGCCGCAGGTACAAATACATTCCATATCACCCGAATGGTTGATGAGTGTTTCAAACCCCTCGCGCAGGGTTCTGTTGTCTTCAACTATGGCAACTTTAATCATTCCGCCCCCGGTATCGGTGCCTGCAGGCGGACGGTGGTTCCTTTCCCTGCTTCGCTATCGATCGTGCACGTTCCATTCAATGCACCCAGACGTTCCTGCATATTCACGAGCCCGTCTGCACCGGCTTCCCGTTTACCGGAACCAAAGCCTGAGCCATCGTCGGTCACAATAACGGTCAGCTCATCGTTCTGAACAAAAATACGAAGCCAGACCTTGTCGGCTCCGGCATGCTGGATCACGTTAGCCAACGCTTCCTTGAAGGCCAGGAATATGCTTCGACGGAACCGGGGGTCCAGTGTAACATTCGGTAGTTGCTCGGCCACATCCAGGCCGCAATTTATCGAAGCAAGTTCCAGCAGCCGCTGGGCATAGGCTCCAAAATAACCGGCGAGAGAAGATACGGTGTCATTGCGCGGATTCACCGCCCACACAATTTCATCGAGCGAGGTCACCATGTGCAAGGCGATGCCACTCAGCTCTTCGGCATATTTCTTTTTTTCCTCATCGGAATTGAAGGGACTCTTAACCAACGAAGCCAACATATTCACTTCGGTCAACCGGGCTCCGAGGTCATCATGGAGATCATTCGCCAGGCGGGCTCTTTCCTGCTCCAGCTCACGTTCGTGCTCGGCATGCTGGCGCTCGTGGATTTCGTTTTCTAATTGCTCAGTCCGGATTTCCACCGTCCGGCGCAACAGTTTAATCCAGACCAAAGCGCCCAGCAGCACCGCGGCAAGCAGGCCGACCACGTTCAGCATGCGCTGCAGGGTCCACCAGGGCGGGCGCGACAGAACAACGATTCCTGCATCGCTGTTGAGCAAAATTCTGAATGAGCTGATCGGCTGCCCCATGATGCGGTTTCCGCCCAGACCAACGTACACTCCAGTCAACTCAAGACGGCTGCCGGGCACCCAGGCCTCGGCATCCTGCTCCCCTTCCAGTTCCGCCACAAATCGGCGCAGCCCGTTCTGCATTTCAAGTACAAGCTGGTCATCATGCTTACTGACTTCCAGCAACACCCCTTCGACCTTCACATACGTTGCATCATACTCATCGCGCAGGAGGTCCGGGGGCTCCAGCGGGTTCGGCGGCGGGAGTTCCGCCTGCTCGGTTGTTCTAACCATGGCTTCCTGCAACACGGGGGTTCCACTTCCCAGCGAGAGAAAGCCCGCCACATCCACCATATCTCCAACCTCGGCATCAATGCCGTTGGCCGGAATAAACTTCAACCCGCTGTTCCCATCCATCAGACAACAGAAGTCGTTCCCTTTCTGGATGAGGAGCCCGTAAACCCTCACCCGCTGCAATGCGCTCGCCTCGGGATCATAAAGAAGCAGGTCATCCACCCGTTTGTATCCCACTCTGAACGGGTCGTCGGGCGCGGGCTGAACCACCGTAATCCAGTGTTGGTCCAAAAAGATGGATCCCACAATAACGCGTCGCAGAAAACCGTCCCAGTCCGCACGCAGACACCCGCGCAGGCGGACCGTTGCACCAAGAACCTTTTCCGGCATGGGTGTGCCGTCTGGATTCAGCCTGACATTGATGCGCCCTCCCCGGGTCAGCAACGTGACTCGGTCCCAGTCTTCGAAAACAACCACGCCCTCTAATTCCACATAGTTGCAGTGCAGACTGCCGTTAATCAACTGATCCCATGACGGCTCAACGGGCTCCGGAAGGCTGGCCGCTCCAAGAACCTCAACCCGAGTGGCATCAATGTAGGGAGAGAAACGATAAGGCCCCGTGGTTCCTTCAATTTCGCAATAATCGCCGACCTGCAGATTAACGGGCCCGCCCAGAGCCACATAGATTCCGCGCGATGAGTCCTGCAGGACCGCGCCGTTGTCTTCCATGGGACTGGTGATCACACCGCGGACCTTAACCGGATATCTGCGGGAAGACTCTTCAAGGCTGAGTTCAAAGATCTGGTCAATCGTCGTGAGCACCGGGAGATTGTTGGTGTCGCCCGCCGTCCCGACGTCGGCAGGAATATTCTGCAGTTCAGGATATTCCAACCGTTGGATAAAAAATTCACTACGCACCCAGCGGCCTCCGGCATTGCGAATACGTCGGCCGACGCCCGCAACACGGATTTGACTGTGGAGTTCCGGTTGTTCAGTGCTGTCGGCCACATTGGCGCGCACCAATCCGGCTTCGGTCATCAGCTCTACTTCGTATGCTGTGGCTGACTGGTGAACCGCCACAACACGCCCTTCGATTTCCAACCATTGGAACTCCGATTCTGCAGTGGAGGCGCCATGGGTAGCCATGGGCAGCGGCCCGCTCCCCTGCGTGGAGATCTTCAGCGTAGACGGCCCGACAAACAAACGGCTGCCGTCATCGGACTGCAGATAAAAGGTATAGTCACCTGCGCGCGGCACATTGAGATAACCGGAAAACTGTAGACCAACATGGTTGTTCCGTGTTCTGACAGCGATATCAAAGTTGGTGGTCGTTCCGGAAATCACGGAGGCCAGATGGTCGCAGTTGGGCAGCAGGCGCCACCACTGGCCTTCAAAGCATTGGTAATTCAATCCGTGTATTGCATTCGTCGCACCGACAGCCGCTTCATCCAGGTTCAGGTAAAGCTCGCCATCCGGAATGGTTTGCCGTGGAATTCCCGGCCCTTCATATGCCACGTCCAGCCCGAAGATTTCCGTCCGGTTGAACCAGGCCACCTGAATGGGATGCCGGCCGGCTTCCAGATAAACGTTGCCGGACTTTTCATCTATTGCATGAAGACCATTATTTTCAACAACAGGAACGGACGACAGCACAATGGCATCTCTTGATTTCACCACCGCGCACTCGCCCTCAATACGCAACCGGTCGCCCTGCTCCGGCATATCGCAAGGCAGACTCAGTTCCAGCAGCAGAGTTTCACCTTCATCATGAAGGATAACCCGCCCTTCCGCGGCACTGGACCAAAGGACGGTTCCATCCAGCTGTATGGAAATATTACGGGGATTATGTGCCTCCGACGAGGCGGCCAGGCCGGTAAGATCGGTCACCACAGGCACAGACTGACCATCGCTGGGGAGCATAAACCACCCGCATAGCAGGCAGATCATCAACTTTTCCTTCAGTGAGTAGGACGATAATGTAAATAAACCCATATTATTCCTAAGTGTCTTTATTCCAGTTTGCAACACTCTACGATGACAGGCGGCTACTTGCAACCAGAAGCTCTTTCCAGAGCCGAAAACCAACCGTTCGGCTAGCTTGGCAGTTGCGGGATTCTACTGCACTCTAGGAACCAATCCTCGTAAAGGGCTTTTTCACAGCACTTAAAGCTGCATCGTTCCGCTTGGTTTTACGCTGTAGAGGGGTCATTATTATAAAAGAAATCGAGACATCTATATCATGTGGATAAAAAACAGCGTGTTAAGAAAATACAAAGCCGACCGAACAATCCCCGTTCGCTCGGCCTTCCGCCGTATTCTTAGCATTCTGGTATTGGGAGTTTCGCTTCTGGCCGGCCCGATTCAGGCCGAGACGGTTCTTCAGTATTTCGGGACGCCCTGGACCGAGATCACAGCACGCATGCCGGAGCTGGCTGAGGCCGGTTGGACTGCGCTCTGGCTTCCACCGCCGTTCAAAGCCGGCAGCCAGTTCTCGGTCGGGTTCGATACGTTCGACCGTTTCGACCTGGGTTCCAAAGATCAGATGGGCGGTGTATCCACCCTGCACGGCACCGAAGCCGAACTGCTCGAGATGATGGAAACCGCCCACCGCTTCGGCATTCGGGTCTACTTTGACAATGTGATGGCCCATAACGGCGGCTCCATCCCGGGCTATGATGAAAACACCTCCATCTTCATTCAACCGGGCTTCGTTCCGGAAGATTTCCACCTGAAGACCACCGAGGACGGCTTCTACCGGAAAATGCCCGACTACCCGGATTATAATGATGAATGGCAGGTACTGAACCGCAATCCGTTCGGTCTGGATATTGCCCACGAAGATCCCAACACCAGCTTCGGTGCCTATGAGGGCGCGCAGTTCCCGAAATATCATGGCATCCGCCATCCGGACAATCCGGAATACTACCTGGACACCGACATCCAGATCGGAACCAACGATGACGGCGACCCGGTCTATACGTTTGCCAACAACGAACCCTTTGAGGACATCGGCTACGGTGCGGAGAATACCGGAGCAGGAAACGGAACCTTTGACTGGGACGATGCAAACGGAAACGGCCAGCACGATGCGGGCGAAACCAGCGAGCCCTTCACCGACACCGGGCTCGATCCCGACCGCCCCGGCTGGAAAGATGTGGCACACGGACTGGGCGACGGCATCTATAACATGGGCAACCCCGTTTCCGAGGATGTCAATTCGCTGCTCTACCGCGCCATACGCTGGTTCATCGACAAAGCCCACGTGGACGGCTT
Source organism: Pontiellaceae bacterium B12227 (assembly GCA_029432775.1). Lineage (GTDB taxonomy): Bacteria > Verrucomicrobiota > Kiritimatiellia > Kiritimatiellales > Pontiellaceae > Pontiella. Next base: position 84,516 of record JAROAZ010000006.1, read on the forward strand.
CCGGCTCGATGCCGTTAAACATGTGCCCTACTACTTTTTCGGAAAAACCTACGATCCCAAGGATTCCTCAAACTGGGGGTATAACGGACAGATCCAGGAGCAGTTCAACATCACACACGGTTATTCAGACTGGAGCAACCACCGCGATTCGCTCTTCAACACCGATCAGGGGCGCGACGATGCCATGCTGTTCGGCGAGCATCTCGGCGAACCGCCCTCAAAAGACGGCTATCTCAGTGCCGGAATGCGCATTGCAGACAACGATCTGTATAACTCCCTGTCCTACGCCGTCGCCGGCTATGGCAGCCTGGCCGGCTACGATGCCGCTGGCTATGGAACCTATGGCGTGAACGAAGCCATGATGTATTCCGGCAGCCACGACTTTAACTTTATTTCCCTCTACGACCGCCCCTCCGCACATGCGCTCATACTCACCCGTGCCGGGCTTCCGATTGTCTATACCGACGGCTACAACGAAACCCAGTATCCCGATTCCGGCGGAAAATATTTTCCGCAGCACGGCGACAACCCGTTCCTCGGGCAGTTCGGCGACAACCACCTGCTCAACCTGCTCTACATCAATCAGCTCTTTGCCCGCGGCGAACAGAATCCCAAATGGAGCGACGACAGCTATGTGGCCTACGAACGCCGCGACTGGCGCGAAACAGGAATTGAAGGCAATGCGGTCATTCTTTCCTACATGATGGCGCGCAACGGAGCCGGCGGACAGTCGAGAAGCTGGACTACCTCTTTCCCGGAAGGGGCGCGGCTCTACAACTATTCCAAATATGGCGGCGGCTTCTACGCCAATGTGTCCGGCGGCGAAATCAAAGATGACAGCGGCTACAATCCGATTGTTCCGGCAGGCGGCTTCTTCGCCTTCTCCTGGCGGGTTCCGGAAATGCCGGCCGTTTGGGACGACGGCACCTTTGGAGAGATCCAACCATTGGAAATCCTGCAGGACGGCCAACCCGTTGAAACCATGCAGCACGTCCGCACCGACGGCTATGCGGGCGACCCGGACTTCAACCCCTACAGCGTTCCGGGCGATACCGCCGGAGACTATCAGTATGCACTTCCGATTCCCCGGATCACAAACGGCTCCAACCTCACCTTCATTGCCCGCGCCGATGGATCAGCAGAGAACATCCTGATCAAACTCGACGGCGGAATGGACGTGAACGCCCACATGGGCCTCGGGTCGCAGAGCGACGATCTGCGCGACCGTCTTCCGGCACTGAGCTACGACATGGTAGTCGGCTACGAAGACATGCAGTTCAACCACCGGATGGCCGAAAAATTCGCGGCCAAGGATGTGACGCGCAACGTGATCGGCTCGCCCGGAGCAGAAACCTATGAAGCCACCATCGGCACCGCCGGTTTCACCGTGAATAACGGCAGCGGCCCGAACACCTATAACGGCACCGTCACATGGGCCTATCACGATCCGGCCGACAACAATGAATCCGCTCAGCTCCAGTTTTCCCCTGGCCCGGAAAGCGCGGCCGGCTCCAACATCACCGTCTGGGTAAAGGCCGGTTATACCAATCAGGTCCAGCAGGCTTACCTTTACTACACGACCGACGGCACCACCTATCCGGAAGGCAGCGCAGGAATCGGCAAAGGCACCACGCAGGTAGCCGAACTGAGCTTCAACCACAACGGCTCACCGGATGAAGCAGGCACGCCGGTCTGGTGGAAAGGCACCCTGCCCGCCCAGACTTCGGACACAGTCGTTCGCTATAAAATCGGCGTAAGCCGTCTCGACGCCTCCAGCATTTTCCCCTACAACGCCGACGACATCTATAAGAAGAAACCGATGGAGACGATGTTCTCGATCACCAACTTCAATGCAACAACCGTGGCCTATCGCCCACACAACGACTTCGGCACAGAGAAGACCGGTCTTAAAGAGGGCTATCATGTGCTTCGAACCAAAGCTTTCCTGAACCGCGGCGGCGCGGCTTCGCTTTTCAACCTGAATGTCCGGACGTTCTACTACGACACCAAACGGCCCGAAGGCGAAATCATCTACCCGGGCAGCGACGGCGACACGCTGTTCGGCTCCACCTATGGATTCGTGGTCCGCAGCGATGAAAGTGTGGAAGAGGTCTGCTACCGGATCACCGACAGTGATGCCGGCAACGACGATACCGCAACCGGTGTCGACCAGGGCAACGGCACCTGGATTCCCGCACTGACCGTCGATACCAGCCTGGCTGTGGACTCGGACTACCCGCAGGAATGGCGCTTTGACTACAACAATATTCCAGCCTCAGGAACGGCACAGATCGAAATCCGCCTGAAGGAAGCCTCTTCCTCCACCAACAATGCACTCAGCGATGCCGACGGTCACTACACCACGCTGGTGCGCAACGTGAACACCAGCGGGCCGGATGTACGCTTCTTCACCGCCTGGCCGCAACAGGACGGCGAAACCGTCGGGCCGGATTATGTGGCAAAAATCCACTTCTCCAAGTCACTTGCCGTCGGCCTTACCGAGGAAGAACTGCTGAACACCCTCACCCTGAGCATCGATGGGGTTTCCCAGCCGCGGTCGGACTATTCCATCCTCTACAACGAGACCTCCGACTACCACGCGCTGGCCTTCACCATGGATAACTATTTCAATAACGTGGCGGACTACCAGCACACGCTGGAAGTGCTCTGCAACCGCGATGGCGAGCCGCTCCTCACCGCCAGGCGCATCTTCCTTTCCTATCCGATCATTGAACCCTATGTGAATGTTGTGACCCCTCCGCTGACCGACGAGCTGGGCGATCCGTTCCGCATCGTCCTCCCGGATGTTGCATCCCCGGTTGCCACGCAGCGACAGTACACGGTCTATATCGAAACGGACACCGATGCACAGAACGTTGCGATGGCCTTTGAACAGGGTAGCGGAATGCTTACCGAAGACGCCGGCAACCCCGTCAGCAACAGTAATTATCTCGGATGGAGCTTTACCTGGAATTTCCCGCTTACCAATGATGCTGCGCAGATTGAAGGCACCTTCCGGCTCCGCGCCGATGTCGACACCGACGGCAATACCAATACCGTCGAAGCCACCGCCCTCCGCGAAGCCCGGGTCATCCTGCGCGAAATCTCGAACGTGAGCACGAACGATTTCGACGACGATGATGACGGCCTTTCCGACTTCGACGAAATCACGCCGAAAGCTCTTCCCACCACAGCGGTTACCGAGTGGGTCAACAGCGATGTCCATGCCTGGAACATCTACGGCCTTACCGATGCAACCAGCCCCGACACCGACGGCGACGGACTGCCCGACGGACTCGAATCCGGCTGGCGTCTCCCGGCGGATACCAACGCCACACTCACGACCACCGATACCAACGGCGACGGCTATCCCAACTTCATTGGCGACCTCGACCCGCCCTTCTATAACACCTTCGACAACTATGGACTGGTACCCGGCGTTTCAACCTACAGCGCTGGCACCAAAACCGACCTGAAGGCCGGCACCATGACCGATGCCGCCAACCCCGACACCGACTACGACGGACTGCCCGACGGACTGGAAGATGCCAACCGCAACGGCTGGGTGGACGGCGATGGCGAAGCCATCCCGCCGGACTGGAATCCGTGGCTCGGGCGCGACTGGCCGGACGGTTCGCTGGATGGTAACGATGTCTGGCTCGAAACCGACCCGAACAACGCCGATACCGACCAGGACGGACTTAGCGACGGCTACGGGGAAGACCAGAATGCCAACGGCATCATTGACGGCGACACCAACGGCGACCGCCTCTACACTGCCGGGGAAGCCTGGCAGGAAACCGACCCGCTCAACAGCGATACCGATGCCGACGGCCTGCCCGACGGATGGGAAGTCACCTATGGCTTCAACCCGCTCGATAACGGCACGGACGATCTGAGTACGGCCTCGGCCACCGACGGCGATCCGCAACAGGGCGCCGCCGGGGATGTGGATAATGACGGGACCAGTAATCTTGAAGAGCTGATTAACGGCACCAACCCGCAGGTTCCAGACTCTGGAACTCCGCCGCCACCGCCCTCCATCGTGATCGGGCCGCAGGATGAAATCGTCGTTGGCGCGGTTGCAAACGCACAGGAATTCAGCGACTGGAACGACGAGGACCTGATTGCACTCGATACCTATGACGAACTGGAATCCACCAGCGGCGGCGACGTTTACTATCGCTCCTGGGCCAGCGATGGGTTGGAATCTTCGCGCGATATGCTCGCCTTCTATGCGCAGGACGGCGGATCCATCTCGAACGGCGGCGACGGCAACTTCTATTTCCGCCTGGACATGATGGACCTCGTGGCCAATGCCGAAGAGAGCGGGCTGGATATCTATGTCGTCATCGACACCGGCAACACCGCCATCGGCGAACGGAAAATAGTGGACAACATTGATGTCCTCACCGACATGCGTTGGGAGGCGGTTGTAGCCGTATACGACAGCGACAACGGGGCGGTATATGTCAACCAGCCGGGCAGTGCAGACACCGACACACTGGAAGACACCATTGTCTACGACCCCACCGATGTCGACCGGCGTACACAGGCTCATGCCGACGGATTCAAACAGGCCTACTTTAACTCAGAGCTCGACTCCATTGAATTCTCCATCAGCCGGCAGGCCCTGATCGACACCGGATGGAACGGGAACTTTGCGCAGCTCAATTTCCAGGTTTTCACCACCCGCGACGGCACGGACGGCGGCGATGGCGAGCTGGACGGACCGGACATTCAGGATTCGATTCGCACCGACTGGATTGCTGAGGATTTCTCCGGCATTACCAGCGGCGATGTGGACCAGCTGCGCTATGACGCACGCATCGAGCTCGAATCGCTCGTGCAATGGGTCGGTATCAATGCCGACAACGACCGCGGAAAGCAGATAAAAATTATTCCGCTGATCCACGGCAACCAGCACATTCAGCCCGGCAATGTGATTCAGGATCTGATTAATGATGGTGCCGGAGCGGGTTTCTATCGCCCGCTGGATACACACGAAGCATTCGCGGCGCCGCTGTCGATGCACATCACCCCGACCCTCGCCTCGGCCATACAATGGGCCTCGGTTGATCCGGCGGCGGCATTGCCGGAGCGGGATGGACCGGCCCTCAACAACCGCGTAGCCTCGCTCATTTCCAGCGAAATTATTGATCTGACCGGCAGCACCTTCTCCGATCATTTAATGCCCTACTTCACTCCGGCGTACAATGCCAACAACGTTGCACTGGCCTCCGAGTTCCTTAACGACCTCTATGGCCCATCCGCCGTATCCACCAATGTATTCTGGACGCCCGAACGCGTGATTGATCACGATGTCCTGACGAAAATTCAGGCGCTGGGCTTCGACTACACCTTTATCGATCAGTCGCAGCATCTCTACCGCTGGTTCGGCATTGATGAGTCCGCAGGAAACAATGCCTACCGGATAAATTCGGTGAACGGCATCAACTGCATTCCCATCTCGAACAAGCTCGACGATTTCCGCTTCCAAAGTCTGGACGGCGGCGCCTCCCTCTCCTTCCGTAAAACACTGAGCCGGCGGGTTCAGTCCGGAACATGGAACGGCCAGCATCCGCAGGTTCTCACGCTTCTGATGAACTGGCAGGATTTCAATAATGCTTCCAATGCCGACCACTATGACCAGTTGATCCGCTGGCTCAGCAGCAAGGGCTGGATTAAACTGGTCACCGCCGATCAGGTGGCCGGCAACGAGGTGGATCTATCGATGCCGCCGGACGGCACGGGCGATGTATGGAACCGGGTTGAGCGGGGCACGGGATTAACACTGGATAAGACCGGCCACGACTGGATTCAGTATTCGGCGCAGGGCAACTACGACAACTGGTATCTCGGCTCCGCCCTCAATGAGGGGATCTACAACAAGATGTTTGAGTCGCGTCCCGGCTCATCCATTCCTCAGAATTACGGCATGCTCTACCTCGGCGGAACTGTCAGCAACAGCTGGGAGAGCATCCAGCAGATCACCGATCCGGACAGTAAACTCGCTAAACTCGCCCAGGCCACTCTGCACGCCTCGGTATTTGAAACCGCATTCCACCAGCAGACCCACGATGTGAACATGACCAAATTCTCCAGCGGCGAATTTGTCTATCCCGACACCACCTTCGACTGGCTGGCCGACTTTGCCCGCACCGCTCAGTCTCAAAGCCGCATGGCCGCCGTTTATCAACGCGTTGACCAGTGGGCGGCCGCTCCGCCGGCAAACGCCGTGGCCTCCATCGAGGATATCGACCTGGATGGGGTCGGAGAATATCTGCTCTACAACACCAATGTCTTTGCGCTAATCGAAGAATCAGGCGGCCGCATGACCGCTGCCTGGATCAAGAGCCCGCTCGACGGAGAGGTCTACCAGATGATCGGCAACTACATCAGCGACTCGGATTCCGAAACCGAATTCGAAGGAGACACTCAGGTCGATGCCGGCGGCAACGTGATCGCCCGCCGTACATCATGCATGAAAGATCTCTATGCCGTGGGCACCAGCAACACCACCATGTATGTAAACGACCTCTACACCGGCACCAATGCAACCGGCCAGACCGGTTGGAAGCTGACCAGCTCCGACGGCAAGATCACCAAGACGATTACCCTTTCGGATACGGATGTCGCGTTTGATGTTTCCTACAGCCTCGGCGGCGATCTATCGCTCTTATACATCCGCAACGGGCTCTCCCCCAACCTGCTTGATCTGCTGAAACACGGACAGCAGGACCTGGCAGATCTCACCGTAAACGGCGGAGCGCTCAGTCTGGCGAACACCAGTGCAACCGGCGCGGTCACGGCAGCCATAACCCTGGGACCGAACGCGGTCTATAATGCCTCGGCGGTCGATGACGGCTCCACCTTTGGCTATGACTATTCCACCATCAACATGCGGAATCAGGCCCAGACCCATCAAGTCGAGATCTCCGGCTCCGGCACCTTTGCCTATTCGCTCGGATTCGGCTTCGACGGGATTGATTCCGATGGCGACGGCGTGCCGGACGACTTTGAACTCCAGTATGACTTCCTCGACCCCGACAGCGGCTCCGATGCCAGTGCCGACGAAGACAACGACGGCGTGAACAACGGTGGCGAATACATTGCCGGCACCGAACTCAACAACAACGCCGACTTCCCGGCCATTAACGCCATCCAGGCCGACACCCCGGGCATAACCCTTCACTTTTCTACAGAGTACGGACGCAACTACTATGTCTGGTACAAAAATAATTCCGTGGCCGCTTCCAATGTCTGGAATCTGGCCACTTCCGTTCCAATGGTTGGAAACGGTGGCGTCCAATCCTGGACCGACAACGGCGGCCAAACCAGCCCGGCCCCCGATGATTCCGGCCTGCCGGCCCGGTTCTACAAAATCGAGATCGAATACCCGTAACATGGCTAAAACCCGACATATACGGACAAAGAAACCCTAATTTAGGAAATTGACATTCAGAAAGTATAAGTAGATAGTTGTTAACCGTTCTAATTCACTGAATTGAGAACATTATGCAGGTCAGGTCTGCATGAATTAATAAGGAGAAAAAGATAATGAGTAAAATGTTAACATTGATGGCTAGCGCAAGCATTCTTCTGGCCATTTCAGCATCTGCCAGCATGACTATTTTTAATGGATATGCCTATGTGAGCGATACGACGGCAGGGGTCGGCTCAACCTGGTATGACTTAAACGGATCGGCCCAACCTCAGGACTTTCAGGGTTCCGACCTTGGCAACTTCGAAACCAGCCTCTGGCTGGGCGGACAGACTGGACTCTGGCAGGATGAAGGTGGCGTTGCTTCTGCTATGCTGCATTACAGTATTTCGGGGGATGCAACCGCCTCTGGCTCAATTTCCTATTCGTTTGAATCATACTCGGCCCCCAATGATCAATGGGGAACGGATATTAACGGAGCAAACCTCTCCGAAGGTTCTCTTGACCTGATTGCGACTCATAGCCTTGGTAACGGCAGTTACAATCTTTCCGTATGGGTACAGGGAGTTGCAAACGGCGGCGGCAACGCGTGGGACAACAATGGTGGCTCCAATCATACAGCTACTTTCGAAGTTGTTCCGGAACCGGCCGTGATGGGGCTTGTGCTGGTGTTCGGCGGCTCCATGCTCTTCATCCGCCGCATGTTCCAGATGTAACGCATCGCCCTTTCAAAGGGTATATCTTTATGAAAAAGGCCCGATCGAAAGATCGGGCCTTTGTTATTTTCTGCGAGCCTGTCTGTTGCGCCACCATCGGTAGGCAAGCGCTCCGAGCAGGAAAACCGCTGCCACGGTGAGCATGGGAATCACGTCGCTCGGCGGCGGTTCGCAATAGGGTATGGCCGTTTCTTCCATAACTGAATGCGGAGGGTTTGCGGCCTCGGCGACCGGGCGGTGGGCCACCGCCCCTCCAATACAAAAGTTAGTCTACAGAAACCAGTTCCAGATCAAAATTGAGGTTCTGGCCGGCGAGCTGGTGATTGGCATCGATGGTGATGTTTTCTTCTTCAACTGCCGTGATGGTTACCGGCACGGGCTGGCCCTGCGGTCCCTGCATCTGCAGCATCATGCCGATTTCCGGTTCGAGGTCCGGCGGAAGCTGCGCGCGTTCGAAGCTCATCACGAGATCCTCGCGCTTTTCGCCATAGGCTTCAGCAGCCGGAATGTTGATGGTTTTCTTTTCGCCAACCGCCATGTCGGCAACGCCGGTTTCAAAACCGGGGATGACCATACCGGCACCCATTTCGAATTCCAGCGGCTCACGGCCGGCTGAGGAATCGAACTGATTTCCGTCGTCGAGGGTTCCGGTATAGTGAATTTTAACTTTCTGTCCTTTTTCGATCATAAATTGGTCCTTTGTTTGTAGTTGAATTAAATGCGCACCATACAGACCCTAAGTCTTATGGCAATAAATTTAACGATTCCGCCTTTTCTGCCCGCTTCGTCGTTGTTTACCGGCATGCTCTCGCCGGTCCGGACCGCGGCGGCGCGCCCCCTGCCCCTTCGGCGGTGCTTCCAAGGTTTGGAAACCGTCCTTTTTGCCGCACCGTTTCGCAACACTGGAAACCGCGAGGCGGGCCGTGGCAAAGGCTGCCTGCAGGTTGTAGCCGCCGGTCGGACCGTCCACATCCATCACTTCCCCGGCAAAATAGAGTCCGGGGCAGACCTTCGATTCCAGGGTCTGGAAATCAATCTCATCGAGGGCCACGCCACCGACTGTTACCATGGCTTCTTTGATGGAGCGGGTGTTGAGCGGCCGGATTTCCTCAGACTTCCCGTCGAGCAGGTTGACCTTCAGCACATAATTTTTGAGATCGTGGCGGGCCACGATACGGGAGGCATCGGTGAGGGCCGTTCCGCCGACACCCCACTTTTCAATTTCGAAAACGCCGCGCGTCTGGCCGACCACGTTTCCTTTGGAGAGCACGTCGACGGTGACCTTTTCATAGATTTTTCCCACACGGCCCTGCAGGACCCCGGGCTCGACTTCAAACCCGGCGAGTCCCGGCCGGAAGGCTTCCACTTGATGGCCGAGTTTTTTTGCCCAGTCCTGGCCATCGCCGACAGAGCCGGTTTTCGGATAGCTGACGCCGCCGGTGGCAATGAGCACATATTTGCTCTCCACCACAAAGTTATCGGTGGTGACCCGGAAGCCGTTCTTTGTTTTTTCCAATGCCTGGACCACGGAGGAACAGGCGAGAGAGACATTGCGGTCGCGCAGCTGATCGGTGAAGAGGTTGAGCACATCGGCCGCCCGTTCCGTATGCGGATAGACTTTATTCCCTGTCTTTACGACCGTCTTCAGCCCGTGGGCTGCAAACCAGCGTTGCGACATGGATGGGGTAAACGCTTTCAGAGCCGGTTCGAGAAACGGGCCCACCGGATCGCCGAACATCTGGACCATCCGGTCTTCAGAAATATTGGTGGTCAGGTTGCAGCGGGAGTTCCCGCACATCAGCAGTTTCCGCCCCGGTTTGGCTTTGCGTTCCAGCACAAGCGCCTTCAGGCCCAGTTCGCCGGCGGCGCAGCCGGCCATCAGTCCGGCAGCTCCTCCACCGATTATAATCAGATCCGTTTTACTCATAGACAGCTATGGTGGCAGAACCTATATTATTTTCCAACCAAGGAGACTTCATGAAATTTGCCGCCCCCCTTTGTCTGACCGCGATCCTTGCTCTGCTGAGCGGATGCTCCAGCATGAAAGTCTCGTCGAAGCAAACTGCCGACTTTAACTTCAGCTCCGTAAAAACCTTTGAGTGGGTACAGGCCCCGAAAAAGATTCTCGACGAAGACGACACCCTGCTGAACGAAAGTGTTCAGCGGGCGCTGAACAACGCCCTTTCCGAACGGGGATGGAAACAGGTACTGGAAACTGCAAACGCGGACATCCAGGTGGTGTACTACATCAAACTGGCGGAGCACGAAGAATACACCGGCCCGACCGACCGAGATGCCACCCGGGTAACCGGCGGCTTTACTTACAAGAAAAGCAACGAAAGCTGGGGCTACACCGATCAGGAACCGGACCTGAACGTTTACACCATTGCGATCGGCACACTCGAACTCCTGCTCTATGATGCGGAGTCCGGCAGGATGATCTGGACGGGCACGCTGCAGACCCGGCTCGACCGCTCCACTCCACTGAACCAGCAGCAGGAAATGCTTCGCAAAATTGCCGCCAAGATCACGCATAAAATTCCCGCAGAATGATGATGCTGCAGATCTCACTGGTCCTTCTGGTCCTCCTGGCCATTGCGGGTATTTTCCTGCTGCGGAAAAGAGCGAATGAAAAGCATCTGCTGACGCTCCGCACCACCCCGCCGCCGGCCGACTGGCTCCCGATTCTGGAGCAGACTCTTCCAATGGTTGGAAAACTTACTTCCGAACATTGGAAGCAGCTCAGCGGCCTGATGAATGTGTTCCTGCACACCAAACACTTCGAAGGCTGCGGCGGACTGGAACTGACCGAGGAGATGAAAGTTACCGTGGCGGCACAGGCCTGCATGCTCCTGCTCGGGCGGAACACGGAGGTTTATCCAAAATTAAAAACCGTGCTGCTCTATCCGCACACCTATACCGATGGCGAAACGGCCCGGCTCGGCGAATCCTGGAATATCGGCGTGGTGGTGCTCTCCTGGAACAGTGTGGTCGGCGGTGCCCGTAATTTTGCGGACGGGCATAACGTGACCTTCCACGAATTTGCCCATCAGCTCGACCAGGAATCGGGCGCGGCCGACGGCGCTCCGATTCTGGGAGAAACCAATGCCTACCAAACCTGGGCCCGCGTGTTCAGTTTTGAATATGAAGATCTCGTTGAAAAAACCGAGCATGGCCAAAAAGATGTGATGGATGAATACGGCGCCACCAACCCGGCCGAATTCTTTGCCGTCGCCACCGAAACCTTTTTTGAAAAACCGAAGCAGATGAAGCAGAAGCATCCCGAGCTCTACACCAAACTGCGCGGGTACTATAAAGTGGACCCGACCGAATGGATATAGACCCTGAAAAAAGGAAACCTTACCCCCGTTTCATCGGCGTACTGCTGGCAATTTTTATTCCGGGGATCGCTCATTTTTTATCGGGCGAAAAGAAGGCCGGGCTCATTTTATTCGGAGCACTGCTTCTCATTCCTTTCGCGGGGCTCTGCCTTGCCGCCGTTCCGGGCATTGCCGGCATATACAGTGGGCTGGCACTTCTTTTTCTGATCACCCCCTGTCTTACGATCTACATACTGGCGACATCCTTCCGGCCGATGCAGCGGCTCTCCGTCAAAGGCTGGCTGGGCGTCTTCGGGACCCTCATTCTATTCACCGTCTTCAAGATGCTGCTGCCAGCTCTTCTTCCGGTAGACACACACAAAATCCCAACGGCAGGAATGCAGCCAACCCTTCAGGGCCGATATGCAACAGCCGACATCAACCCCACATCTATCATCGACCAACTGCTCCGGGGAAAAACCTACACCGAATTCCGCGCCAACCGCTCCGGCAAGATCACTGATATGAACCGGATCAACGGCCAGCTCGTGATGACTATCGGAGACACCGACCATCCCCTTCCCAATGAAATTCTGAATACACTCCGGCGCAAAAATACCTATCAGAAAAACGAACTCATCTGGAACGGGACCATTCAGTCGGGCGATCGCATTACAACCGGCAAAATCAGCTATTGGTTCAAACCACCGCAACGCGGCGACATCGTCACCTTCTCCACTGATGGGATTGCCCATCAGGCTGTCCGCCCTGACCGGATCTATGCCAAACGCATTGTCGGGCTGCCCGGCGAAACCATCAGCATCCGCAACGGCCGGTTGATGGTGAACGGCACACCGATTACCGAGCCGGCTGTTTTCCAAACTCTGAAATACACCAACGCCGGCCTGCTATCCAATGCGGAGCAGTCGATCACGCTGGGCACGGATGAATTTCTGACTCTGGGCGACAACACCGCACCGAACATGAGCCTGGACGGGCGGTTCTACGGCCCGATTGAACGCGATAGTATCCTTGCCAAAGTCCAAACGATCTACTGGCCCGTCAACCGCATTCGGGTCATCGAATAACTTTTCCAGGGATTGGAAAAACTAATCCACACTGCGGCGCTCGATCTGCTTGATGAGGTCGTCAAAGATGAAGTGATGGAACGGTAGAAAGATATACCAGTAGGTGCGGCCCCACAGCCCTTTGGTTTTGTAATAGGCATTCACGGACAACCGGTTTTTATCGCCGGAGATGGCATCCACGCGGAACTCGAGCCACGCATAACCGGGCACCTTCATTTCCGCGCGCAACAGGAGCTGGCGGTTATACTGAATCTCCTCCACGCGCCAGAAATCGACCACATCATTCACGCGCAACCCGGAAGCACTCCGGCGGCCGCGCGTGGTGCCCACCCCGCGCAGCAGACGGTCGATGGCCCCGCGAATGCGCCATAGAAAGGTGCTGTGGAACCAACCGTTTTTCCCGCCAATGTGGGTGATCGATTTGAAAAGGGCCGCCGCTCCTTTGCTCGTGACGAGCGAATAGGAACTGGTGTAGGTCGGCGGACCATCAATTTCCCTCAGCTTGATGGCCAGTTCATAGTCGGGTGGATAGCTGTCAGACCAGCGCGTGGAAACCGCATCCTGTTCTTCGCGGGAAAGGGCGAGCACAAATGCTTCTTTGCAGGAGATCCGGCGGAAAGGAATGAGCTTCACAATATCCTGCTCTTCACAGATGACATCGTGGGTCACGCTCTCCATCAGACACCACGTGATGGCCGCGGGAATCGGCGTCAGCAGACTGGTGATGTAGGAATAGAATCCGATATTGGAAACCGGCGAAGGAATAAAGATTCGACTGCGGCCCAGCACCTTGGAATGGGTTTTCAGCATCTCTTCGTAGGTCAGAATATCGGAGCCGCCGATATCGAAGGTTCGGCCCGCCGTCTCCGGAAGTTCCAGCACCCCGATCAGTGTCTTGAGCACATCGCGCAGGCCGATCGGCTGGCAGCGCGTTTTGGCCCAGGACGGCACCAGAAAGAGCGGTATTTTCCGAACCAGATGATTGATCATTTCATACGAAGCACTACCGGAACCGATAATAATGGCCGCGCGCAATACGGTGGTTGGAACACGCCCCCGGCTGAATTCTTCCGCCACCTGCGAACGGCTGGAGAGATGCGTTGAAAGGTCCACCTGCGTATCCCCCAGACCGCCAAGATAGATGATCCGCTTAACACCCTGCACCTCTGCTGCAGAACGGAAATTGCGCGCTGCCTGTGTGTCGATGTCTTCGAAACGGCGCGGTCCGACCAGCATGGAGTGGATCAGATAGTAGGCCGTATCGACTCCCACCAATGCCCGGGCCACCTCCTCTTGAATGAGCGCATCGGCCACCACGACTTCAGCCTCCGGCCAGCGTTCGACATGCTCCGGAGATTCCGCGCGTACCATCACCCGCACCCGGTACCCCCGGTCAATCAGCTCAGGAACCAGCCGCCCGCCAATATATCCCGTGGCACCGGCAACTAAAACCGTACCGAGCTCCGGCCGGAATGCGGTTGGAAGATCATCGCACACCAACTCCTCTGCATCTGAAACCATCAATATATCGCTCCTAATCAGTCCTATTTTATCCAACGTTTAAAAAAGCACAAGCCCCGTAAAACATGGACTAAACCCGGGGGCATTACCCATCTTTATTATATTTAAAAGACTACTAGACACCACCGCAGGAGATTGTTACTTCCATAGTGGATATGAAAACAAACCGACTTGATGAACTGATCGATGAAAGCATTCAACTGGAGCTGAATGCTGCTGAGCTCTACCGCGTGTTCGCAGAATCCTTAAACGAAGATGCCGATTTCTGGCTGCAAATTTCCAAAGAGGAAAAACACCACGCGATGCTGCTTCGATCGGCCAAGGAATCGTTCGTGAAACGAGGGAATTTCCCACGCGACCTCGTATCGGACTCGATCGAATTGCTGCTTCTTAGCAACTTAAAGCTCCAAGCACTGATTGCTAAATTCAAAGCCTTCCCGCCCACGCGGATCGAAGCGTGCGAAACCGCCCTTGCGCTTGAGCGGGATGTCGGAGAAAGCCACTACACTAAATTCATGGAAAAAAAACCGGACAGCGCGATCGACAGCGTTTTCCAGACGCTCAATAAGGGCGATAAAGCTCACGAGCGCCGCATCAGTGCACACTTCGAATCGCTTCTGGCCATAGAACCCCAGAGAGAGCCCAAGCCCCTGTAGCGGCACCGGGTTCCATGTAACAACCCTCCCCCCGATGCGCTCCTTCTTTATGCTCAAACCACAACGAACATACCCATATAATACCGACAAATAAACCGGGATTGTGGATTGCCGAAAACCAAAACTCTCCTCGACACACAGAGGTCCTTCTGCGATTTTATATAGCTTGTTATGGAAACAAATCACTTAACAGAATTAATTGAAGAGAGCATCCGGTTGGAACTCAACATTAGTGAGCTCTACAAACTTTTTGCGGAAACTCATCCGGAGGATAATGAATTCTGGTGGCAGCTTCATCTGGAAGAAAAGAGCCATGCCACACTGATTCGTGCCGCCCGGGATTCATTCATCAAACGCGGCAAATTTCCGTTTAACCTGGTGACGGACTCGATCAGCACTCTTCAGGAATCCAATTTAAAAGTTCGAAAGTTGATCGAGTGCTTCCAGCAAAACCCGCCAGGACGGACAGAAGCCTGCCACACGGCAATCGATCTGGAACAGGAAGTTGGAGAAGTGCACTATACCCAGTTCATGGAGAAGAAAGCGGAAAATGTGGTAGAAACCGTGTTCCAGCAGCTGAACCGTGACGATAAAGATCACGAAGATCGCATTCGCGCTTACCTCAATTCAATTTGCAGTACCCAAGCGTAAGCGGCTGTGTAATGCCACTCTCTAAATCTCTTCGCTACAGTCTCATGGCGGTCTTTGCCTGCCTGCTGTGGTCGTCCGCCTTTGTGGCCGGCAAGCAGGCCCTGGAATACCAAACGCCGCTCAACCTCGCCGGCACCCGCTTTCTGTTGGCCGGCCTGTTGCAGCTCCCGCTCTGCGGCCATCTGCTGGCCCCGCTTCGACTCATCAAAAAAGAGTTTTTGACCGTTCTGCTGGTGAGCCTTTTTCATACCGTCTATCTTTATTCCACCTTCTTCATTGGCCTCAGTTGGGTGAACGGAGCGGAAGGCGCCATGATGATCGGGGTCGGCCCGCTGGCGTCGGCCCTGATGGCACACGTTCTGATGAAAGACGACAAGATGCAGCCGCGCCTGCTTTTCGGCATCCTGCTCGGCATGTCCGGCGTCGTATTTGTCAGCCTGGCTTCCAATCCCTGGAACCCGGAGGGGCTGAAAGAATTTTTCGGGCTCATGCTGTTGCTGAGCGGCGCCTTTGTTTCAGCCATTGGAAATGTAGTGGTGGCCAAACGGAAAGGCGGACTGCATCCGATTGCACTCAACAGCGCCCAGATGCTGCTCGGTGGAGCGCTTCTTCTACTGATCGCCCTGCCCTTTGAAGGAGTACCCGCTTTGAACCTTCCGGCGGCGTACTATGGAAGCCTGCTCTGGCTCGCCACCATCTCGGCCACGGCCTTCGGCATCTGGTTCTTCCTGCTCAGCCGCGTGAAAGTGTCGCGATTGAATCTTTGGAAGTTTCTGATTCCGCTGTGCGGCTCGGTGCTCGCCTGGCTCTTTATCCCCGGCGAATCACCCACCTGGCCCAGCCTCGTCGGCATGGTCCTGATCGTGATCGGCATCATCGTCGGGCAGAAGAAGTGATGTGACCCTGGAGAAATGTCCGGGATCTACGGCTCTATCGTTCGATCTCTTCAACATCCATCTTATCCTTAAGACGGTCGGTGGAAGATTTATTCAGAAGCAGATCATCACGCCCGATTACACGAATCTCGACATCGCCATACCTGGCCGCAACGGTGTGTTCCGAAGCAGAAGCATACTCAACGCCACTGATCTGATTAAGCAAATCAATCTGGCAGGGAGGAACTCCGAATTGAATAACCGTTCCTTCTTCTGAAAACAGTTCGTCCTTCAACTGATCAGAAGGAAATCCGAAGGCAAGCATCGCCTTTTTCAGACATACCACGTTATCCGCATGATTGTCACAAAAGACATCAATGTCTTTAGTGAAACGAGGATACCCATGAATGGCCACGGCATATCCCCGACAATCATGTAATCGACATCATATTTTCCTAACAGCTGTAAGAACTCGCTGAAGTCTGGCTGGATATTCATAGATGATCTTTCCCGCTTCAAGACGCAGCCGCTCCAACTCGTCCAGACGCTCCTCCGGAGTCGAAGCTTTGAAAAGAGGTCGCATGTCGTCGAACCCTCTGGATATATTGACCGTCATCTTCTGCATGGTTCAGACCCTATGAAAAGCCGCACTCGCTGTAAACCGATTAAGCAGGA
Organism: Pontiellaceae bacterium B12227; assembly: GCA_029432775.1. Classification (GTDB taxonomy): domain Bacteria; phylum Verrucomicrobiota; class Kiritimatiellia; order Kiritimatiellales; family Pontiellaceae; genus Pontiella. Next base: position 101,462 of record JAROAZ010000006.1, read on the forward strand.
AAACGCGGGGCAATGAAAACCGGCGGGTGCATGTAGAGCGGTTCAAACGTTTCCGACTCAATGCCGTTTTCCAAACGTTGGAAAACCAGCTCGCCGAGTTTTCCAGCCATTGGAAACTTCGGTTCTTCCAAGGCCTGGAAACCGGCCAGCAGCTCTTCGAGCCGATCATGATCCGGGCTGACCACCAGCATTCCCTCCGGCACAAAGGCCTTCAGCTCATCGCGCTCCATCAGTTCAAATTCCTTTTCCAGTTCGCTGCCGGAAAAGAGGCCGGCCCAGACTTTGTTGCGGCGGGCATCGCCGACAATGGCCGTTTTCTCTGCTCCGATCTGCGCAGCCAGTGCCGCGCCGCTGTTAAGCGCATAAACCGGTTTCTTCAGCGGGGCGGCCAGTGTATTGATGACTGTAAAGCCGATACGCATCCCCGAAAAGGCCCCCGGTCCGCGGCCGACCGCGAAGACATCGACGCTGTCCCAGTCCGATTCCAGCTCCGACATGGCATCAAACAGCTGCTGCCGGTTTTTAAAATTCTCTTCCCAGCTCATTTCGCGGATCACCTGACCGTCTTCCAGCACCGCAATGCTTCCGAAGCGGGAGCTCAGTTCAATGGCAAAAATCTTCATGCGTCACCTTCCCGGTAAATACGGAATGTACGGGTTTGAGTTTCCTCATCGGCCTTGATTTCAATATGCAGCAGATCGTCCGGCAGCAGGCCTTCCGCCCGCTCGGCCCATTCAATGGCCGTGATGCCGTTGACATCAAAATATTCTTCCAGTCCGAGGCCGAGCGCCTCTTCCGGCCCGGAGAGGCGATACAGATCCAGATGGTGGAACGGCAACCGACCTTCATACTCACCGATCAGGGTATAGGTCGGGCTCGTAACCGGTTCATCAATACCGAGTGCCACCGCGAAGCCCTGAATAAAACAGGTCTTACCCGCTCCCAGATCGCCATGCAGCGCCATCACCGTTCCGGCCTGCAGTTCATCAGCTATTTCGGCCGCCAGTTCCCAGGTTTCTTCCGGGCTGTTCGTTTCTACAACTCGCACGGTACAAGCTCCTTTTCCAGAATGGCCGCCACGTCATCCATTTGACCCACATGGAAATCGGCCTTGGTTTCTTCGCTTATCGGGCAGACACGTATCGTCCGGCAACCGGCCGCCTGCCCGGCTTCCACATCCTTTTCGCTATCGCCGATCATCCAGGACCCGGAAAGTTCAAGATCATGTTTTTCCGATGCCTGGAAAATCATTCCCGGCTTCGGTTTGCGGCAGTCGCAGTCCTCGGCCGCAAAGTGTGTACACTGAAAAACATCCAGCACATCCACACCCTCAGCCCGTAGCTGTCCGCGCATCTTTTCATGCATAGCGTTCAGGTCGTCTTCCGAATAGAGGCCTTTGGCCACGCCCTGCTGGTTGGTGATGATCACCGCCGGATAACCTTTGGCCGTCGCCGTTTTCAGCGCAGCCACAAAGCCAGCCATCAAATGAAAATCCTCCCAGCGCTCCACATAACCGGGGCCGGGCGACTCGTTCACAATGCCGTCGCGATCAAAAAATATACAGGGTCCACTCATAAGACGGCGAAATCTACAATCCCGATCCCCTGTTTGGAAGTCTCATTTCAGAACCTTTTCGCACTGCGGTTTTCGGGTTGTTTGCAGATTTTGCCGGTGATTCGGGAAATTTGTTTCCGCCGGCGAAACAGCGATGGAAAAAAATGTCGACCTTTTATGTAATGTCCTGTTTTACCAAGGGTTGGAACATTCCTGTGCCTGCCCCGCTCCAGGCTCGGAAAAATTTTTCCGCTTTGCCGGATCCCTTTCCCCGAACCCCTATCCCCTTAAATACTTTTTCTAACCGCTTATAACCAACAAGTAACAACTTCCCTGCCGTCCCGAAAAACGCCGATGGCACACCTGGTGCAATAGAGGCTGACACCATTTGGGAAGATAGAAACTGAACTGAAATTGGAAAAACAAAGTTAACCAACCAAGGAGAAGTACCATGAGAAAAGTCGCAATCTACGGTAAAGGCGGAATTGGAAAATCAACCACCACTCAGAACACGGTGGCCGGTCTGGCTGAAGCCGGGAACAAAGTAATGGTGGTTGGATGCGACCCGAAAGCGGACTCCACCCGACTGCTGCTCGGCGGCCTCGCCCAGGGCACCGTGCTCGATACCCTTCGCGAAGAAGGCGAAGACATCGAAATCGATGACGTAATCAAAGATGGTTTCGGCGGAAGCCGCTGTGTGGAATCCGGCGGACCGGAACCGGGCGTGGGTTGTGCCGGACGCGGAATTATTACTTCGATCAACCTGCTCGAACAGCTGGGTGCTTATGAAGAAGACCAGAACCTCGACTACGTTTTCTATGACGTACTGGGCGACGTGGTTTGCGGCGGATTCGCGATGCCGATCCGCGAAGGTAAAGCCGAAGAGATCTACATTGTGGTTTCCGGCGAAATGATGGCCATGTATGCGGCCAACAACATTTGTAAGGGTATCGTAAAGTTTGCGGATGCCGGTGGCGTTCGTCTGGGCGGCCTGATCTGCAACAGCCGTAAGTGCGATAACGAACTCGAACTCATTACCGAGCTGGCTGACCGCCTCGGCACGCAAATGATCCACTTCGTTCCGCGCGACAACATTGTTCAGCATGCCGAGCTCAACCGCAAAACCGTGATCGACTTTGCACCGGAATCCAACCAGGCCGACGAATATCGTGCCCTCGCCAAGAAAATCAATGCTAACGAAATGCGTGTGATCCCGTCTCCGCTCGAAATCGAAGACCTCGAAGAGCTGATGGTAAAATACGGATTCGATGCATAAGTAGGCGCTGCGCGCCCGTCGAACGTCTCAAGGTCAAAGGTCGAAAGTCCAGAACCGCTGACCCGAGACCTTCAGACCTTCGACATTCCGACCTTTGACCAAATTGAAAAACTACCAGGAGAAAACTAATGTCTAAACTACTCGTACGTTCGATTGTCCGCCCGGAAAAGGCTGACGAAGTAATGAAATCCCTGCTCGAAGCCGGCTACCCGGCTGTTACCAAAGTTCCGGTATTCGGACGCGGTAAACAACGCGGCCTGAAGGTCGGCGAAGTGACCTACGACGAACTGCCGAAAGAAATGCTGATGACCGTGGTTCCGGAAGCGGATAAAGAATTCGTGGTTAAAACAGTGCTCGCGGCCGCCAAGTCCAGTGAAACCGGAAACTTCGGCGACGGTAAAATCTTCATCTCACCGGTTGTAGAGTCCTACACCATCAGTTCCGGCGTCAAAGAAGACTAACAGCATTGGCGATTGATGATTGATGATTGATGATTGAACTGCCTACTGAAGCCCTGCACTTCAATCGAAAATCATAAATCGAAAATCGGCAATTCCTTATCCCGAAGGAAAAATCATGAAAGAAGTAATGGCAGTCATACGAATGAATAAAATCAACGACACAAAACGTGCGTTGAATGAAGCGGGCATCAGCTCCTTCACCGCAACCGGGCGCGTTCAGGGCCGTGGTAAAGGGATGGTCGATTATAACATCCTGCACGGTGCTGAAGACGGCGCTCCGGAAGCCATCGCCCAGCTGGGTCAGGGCCCGCGCCTGGTACCCAAGCGCCTGATCACCGTGGTGGTGTCCGACGACTGGGTGGAAAAAACCGTTGAAACTATCATCAATACCAACCAGACCGGAAGCTCCGGTGACGGGAAGATTTTCGTCCTGCCAATCCTTGAAGCAACCCGCGTTAGAACTGGTGAAACTGTCGATGGCCCCTGTGGCGGCGACGTACTCGATTCCTCAGGAGGTTTGAAATGAGTGTAGATAAAAAATTACCGGATCCTTCTAAACTGAAGGAAGAAATACTCGCCAAGTATCCACCGAAGATTGCGCGAAAACGTGCAAAATCCATGGTGATCAACGACACCAAACTCGATCAGCAGATCCAGTCCAACGTCCGCACCATCCCGGGCATCATCACGCAGCGCGGTTGTACCTATGCCGGTTGTAAAGGGGTGGTTCTCGGTCCGACCCGCGATATCATCAACCTCGTACACGGTCCGATCGGCTGCAGCTTCTATGCCTGGCTGACCCGCCGCAACCAGACCGATCCCGGTCCGGAAGGGCCCGATGGCGAAAACTTCATCAACTACTGCTTCTCTACCGACATGCAGGATTCGAACATCGTGTTCGGTGGTGAAAAGAAACTGGCGCAGGCCATTCAGGAAGCGTACGACATTTTCAAACCGAAAGCCATTGGTGTATTCTCCACCTGCCCGGTCGGTCTGATCGGTGACGATGTGCATGCCGTCTCCCGCGAAATGAAAGCCAAGCTCGGCGACTGCAATGTGTTCGGATTCAGCTGCGAAGGGTACAAAGGGGTTTCCCAGTCTGCGGGTCACCACATTGCCAACAACCAGCTGTTCCGTCACGTGGTCGGTAACGACGACACCAAGCCGGAAGGCAAGTTCAACATCAATCTGCTTGGTGAGTATAACATCGGCGGCGACGGTTTTGAAATCGACCGGATCTTCAAAGCCTGCGGTATTAACGTAGTCTGCACCTTCTCCGGCAACTCCACTATGGGGGCGTTTGAACAGTCGCACATGGCCGACCTCAACCTCGTGATGTGTCACCGCTCGATCAACTACATGGCTGAGATGATGGAAACCAAATTCGGCATTCCGTGGTTCAAGGTCAACTTTATCGGCGGCGAGTCCACCGCGAAGGCGCTGCGTAAAATCGGCGAGTACTATGAAGACGACGACCTGAAGGCGAAGATCGAAGAAGTGATTGCCGCCGAACTGCCGAAGGTGGAAGCCCGCGCTGCAGAAGCCCGGAAACGCACCGAAGGTAAACTGGCTATGCTCTTCGTGGGCGGCTCCCGTGCCCATCACTACCAGGAACTCTTCAAGGAGCTGGGGATGGAAACCGTTTCGGCCGGGTACGAGTTCGGACATCGCGATGACTACGAAGGCCGCAAAGTGCTGCCGACGATCAAGGTCGATGCCGACAGCCGGAATATTGAGGAACTCAAGGTCGAGGCCGATCCAGAGCGCTTCAATCCCCGTGCGTCCGACATCAAACTCGAAACGCTTAAGGAAAAGGGTCTGGAAGTCAGCGATTATATCGGTATGAAATCCGACATGGCCGACCAGTCACTGATTGTGGATGACATCACGCATTGGGAAACCGAAAAGCTGGTCGACTTCTACAAACCCGACATCTTCTGCGCCGGCATTAAAGAAAAGTATGTCGTCCAGAAATCGGGTATTCCGCTGAAACAGCTGCACTCCTACGACTACGGTGGACCGTATGCCGGATTCGAAGGTGCCATTAACTTCTACACCGATATCGAAACGATGCTCAGCACGTCGATCTGGAAGAAGCTCAAGGCCCCGTGGCTCAGCAAAGAAACCGATCCCTGCATCTGCGCGGAGTTTGTAGCTTAGCGGCAAAGCCGCTGTCATAGGTCGGAAGGTCCAAAGTCAAAGGTCATGGACTTTCGACCTGCGACCTTCAGACCTTAGACAAAATATTCAGGAGAAAACAATGTTACTACGACACACCCCAAAAGAAATCAAGGAACGCAAAGCGTTAACCATTAACCCGGCCAAAACCTGCCAGCCCGTCGGGGCCATGTATGCCGCCCTCGGCGTGCACGGCTGCCTTCCGCACTCGCACGGTTCGCAGGGTTGCTGCTCGTATCACCGTAGTGTGCTGACCCGCCACTATAAAGATCCAGTCATGGCCGGAACCAGCTCCTTCACTGAAGGCTCTTCCGTATTTGGTGGACAGGCCAACCTGCTGCAGGCCCTGGCCAACATGTTCACGATCTACGATCCGGATCTTGTGGCGATTCATTCCACCTGCCTGTCCGAAACCATCGGAGACGACCTGAACCAGATCGTGTCCAAAGCCATCGAAGACGGCAAGGTTCCGGAAGGTAAAAATGTGATCTACTGCAACACGCCGAGTTATATCGGTTCACACATCACCGGATTCTCCAACATGTGCACCGGCATCGTCAAAGGCCTCGCCAAACATACCGGCGAAGCCAAAGACCAGGTGAACATTCTTCCGGGCTGGGTTGAACCGTCCGACATGCGGGAAATCAAGCGCATCGCCGCGGAAATGACTGCGAAGATCGTCATGTATCCCGACACCTCCGACGTAGTCGACTCTCCGCAGACCGGAGAGTTCCAGATGTATCCCGACGGTGGCGCCACCGTTGAAGACATTGCTTCGTCCGGCGACAGCATCAAGACGCTCGCGCTCGGCTCCTGGGCCTCTGAAGATGCAGCCAAGCTGCTCGACAGTCAGTTCAAGGTTCCATACGAAGTGCTGGATATTCCGGTTGGCCTTTCGGCCACAGACCGCTTTGTTGAAGCGCTCGCCAATGCAGCCAAGGTTGAAGTTCCCGCATCATTTGTTTCAGAGCGCGGACGCCTGGTGGATGTCATCACTGACATGTCGCAGTATCTCTACGGCAAAAAAGTGGCGCTCTTCGGCGACCCCGACCAGCTCATCCCGCTCACCGAGTTCCTGCTGGACCTCGACATGATCCCGACACATATCGTTTCCGGCACCCCCGGCAAAAAGTTCACCAAAAAGATCCTGGAGCTTTGTGCGGAAAAAGCGCCGAACGTGAATGTGAAAAACGGAGCGCAGGCCGACATCTTCCAGCTGCATCAGTGGATGAAAAACGAGCCGGTGGATCTGATGCTTGGCAACACCTACGGAAAGTATATTGCCCGCGATGAAGACGTACCGTTCGTACGCTACGGCTTCCCGATCATCGATCGGATCGGGCACAGCTACTTCCCGACCGTGGGATACACCGGCGGCATCCGCCTGCTCGAAAAAATGCTCGGCGCCATCATGGACAAAATTGACCGCGATGCTGACGACACGCAATTCGAACTGGTGATGTAACGTAGTTCACCTCGTTCCCGCCTGTTCCGGAGGCGGGAACGAGATCCTTTTGAAACCGGAGCGCGGACTTGGGAACACTAGCCTCAAGATGGAATCTCTCTCCTCCTCTGTTTGCACCCGCGCTCCGGTTTCATTTCCTTACCGCCGGCATCCGGCCGGCTCTTCGCCTGAATCAATACACAACAGGAAAAACCAATGACCGCAGAAATCGACCCCATCACCGATTGGAAAAGCTTCATGGCCGAGGGCGACAAATATTTAAAAACAGCCCGCGGCGGCATCAACCGTCCGGCGATTTTCACCGCTGAAATTCTCTACAACATTCTCGGCCTCGCCATTGAAAAACATGTAATGGGCGCACTGATGGCCAAAGGGCAGCTGGCTGATAACCACACCTTCACCGACCTGATCGATGCCACCAAACAGATCGGCGAAATCGATCCATCGATTGCAGACTCGCTTCGCAAGTTTGAGTCCTATCAAAACCTCTGCCCCGTCTTCGCCGGCTATCACAGTGCCGAAGTTTCTCTGGACGTCATTCCGGAAATGATCGACACCGCCGGGGCCGTTCAAGCCTGGGCCGAAAAGATGATCGCCGCCTAACCATTAACATCCACAGATTTCACGGATTACCCAGGTTGAGAATCCATGTAATCTGAGTAATCTGTGGAGAGAAAAGATTGATATGAACACTGCCATCATCAAACCCCTCGGAAAAATCACCGCCATCCTCGCCGATCTCGGCCTCGAAGTCACCTATGCCTACGACGATCTGGTCTTCGTCCAGGAATGCGCCTTCCTGCTGCAGTTTGTTGATGAAACATCCAACCTCAAGATATTCACCAACACCGAATGCAACCCGATCGAAGCAAACCTTGCGGAAAAGCAGATCATCGAAGCCCACGCCAAAGCCGGCTTCAGCATCGTCCCTTCCGGCCAATACACTCTCACCGGAAACGACGACGAGACGATTGATATTCAGTTTGTTTAATTAGACCGAATAACAGGATCTACAACATCGAGACGGAGAAGAAGCATGACAAAAAGCTGGGTCTGTTCAATTTGCGGTCACGTGCATAAAGGCGAAGAACCGCCCGGATTTTGTGTAGTCTGCAAGGCTGGCGGCACTAAGTTTATGAGTTCAAACGTATAAGGCGACCCACATGAAGAAGCTCCTCTTTTATGAAAAAACCGGTTGCAAGGGAAACGCCCGCCAAAAAGCCATCCTCGAAGCTAACGACTACACCCTTGAGGTAAAATCATTGTTGGACGCGGACTGGGGGCGCGATCGTTTGCGCCCCTTCTTTGGCGACCGGCCCGTGTCGGAGTGGTTCAACTGGAAAGCCCCGGCCATTAAACAAGGCGAGGTTGATCCATCGTCTTTCAATGCTGAAAACGCATTGGATATAATGATTCGCGAACCGATATTAATCCGCCGCCCCCTCATAGACATGAATGGAACGAAGATGTGCGGCTTTGACGACGAAGTGCAGGCGTTGTTGGGAATCAATGAAAGTTTCCAGGGGCTGGAAGCCTGCCAGAATAGCCGGGAGCGCTGCGATTAATTCCCGGCAGCAACAAAGCTAACCACGACATTTCAGCTCAGCACAAAAATGCAATGACTCTTGATATATTGCTTAGCAAACGTAAGCTGTTCTTTTAACACGTCTAAGACATTTGACTTGTGGGATAAAAGGATCGCTATGAAACTTAGAATTCAAGAAACAGTAATAACATTACTTGTACTTGCCGCAACATCTTTCGGTTCTCCATCAAAGCCTTCTCTCCTTTCTACTAAGCAGGAAGACATTAGAAACTTGCTGAAAGTGACTGAAACACGAGAACTGGCGATGCAAATAATGACACATAAGATTTCATCGTTTCGAGAATCTATGTCGGATGTACCTGATACAATATGGACGTTGTTAATAGCTGAAATGGATCCAGACGAATTGGTGACACTCTGCATCCCGGCCTATGAAAACAATTTTTCACACGACGAGATTCGGCAATTACTAGCGTTCTACCAATCCCCCCTCGGTAAACTACTGTTAGAAAAGCAACCCATGATAATACAGGAATGTATAAATGTCGGAGAGCAATGGGCCCAAATGGCAAATCAGCGATTTAGTGCAAACCCCAAAGAACTCTACGGACAGGATGACACCGCCAGGAATCTGGAATTCTCTGCACCGGATCTGTCACAAGTTGGGAATGATTATTTCAATCAACTGCTCACCATGATCTCCACAACTGAAGATGAAATGACATGTAATGCATTTAAGTCCAGTCAGATTGATCCATCGGGAAAAATGTGCGGTTTAACATTTGGTATGTCCATCGATCAAGTAATTGCCGTTTGGGGCAAACCTACCGGATTAAGCTTTAATACAATTCACCGTCTTCCTGAGCAGGTATTGCACTACAGGGCAAGCAGTCTACACTTTAAACATAACAAATTGACTGAGCTTGATTTCCACAATAACAATTTCCCTGATGTAACCATCTGGGAAGGCCTTACCTTCGGGATGAATCCTGAGCAGGTAGCGGCAGCATGCTCAAACCTGACATCGGAAACCAAAGGAAATCGCATCTATTATGATGTGGCTGATGGTGTAACCATGAAGCCTCATTTCTATCAGACGAGCAAAGAGCCAGAACCACTCCTCATCAGCATAGAGCTAAGCCGCAAGAATGCTGAAACACAGTCGAGTCCTCATAGGATGAGACCGGAGAGTTTTAAAACACAGTCCAATCCCATTGGGCTAAGCAATATTCTAGGTAAGCACAAAATCATTGCATGCATTACCTCAAACGAGGGCAAAGACGCACGGATTCCCGATAAGGAGTTGAAGAACAGCACCCTGAATATCAGCACAAACCAGATTACTGCCGAAAACCTTTTAGGGAAAAAGCTAATTCACATCAAGGATGAGCCAGCTATCGATTCGAGTATATCCACTGATGATTTCATTGTTGGATACTTTAATGGGAATGAAGATGATATGTTCTTCGTTCAGCCTGAAGAGATTGAAATTAATGGAAAGAAGAAGACCGCTATTTGTTTTTCATGTGATTTGAACGATCAATCCCTGATTAACATCTGGGTAGAATAAACTAAGTTTCCTGCTACCCGTCTCCGGCCCGGAAACTATTCCATCACATCCAAATGCCGACAAACAGATTATCGAAGCCCACACCAAAGCCGGTGTCATTATCGTCCCCTCCGGCCAATTCACCCTATCCGAAAACGATGATGAGACGATCAATCTGGAATTCTTACAGTGAAAATCTCTAATTACGGGATTACGTTATAAAAAAGGAACCCGCCCCTTTTTTGTAACGAAAAAGATCTGTGCAAATATAGCAGGGAGTAATACGGTCGACCCGATCGTATTATCAGCCCACGCATAAAGGCTGTATTTGTTCGCTATGAAGGTGATTCGTTACAAAAAATGGGTATTGCCCCGTTTATTTATGCTTATGGTGAGCCTGATTGCTTTCCAGGCTGTTGCTGAGGATTTTTCGCAGTTGCAGAAACCGAGAGCCTTCACCCTGTTAGACGACAAGTCCGTCACGTTAAAAATCCTCGACTGGAATCCGCAACGCAAAAAATTTCATGTTGAAAACAACAACGGGAAAAGGGTCTGGGTGAGTCCCGGAACATTTATAGAAGCCGACCAGTCCTACTTGAAGGAATGGATTTCGGCGCATTGGTTTTTGTCGAATAACAAACTCTACGTCTCAGCCAAAAGGGAAGCCAGAGGAGGTTATGTTTCTTATAATGTATCCATCTACAACAAAACCTCTGTCGACTATGCAAAAGTTTCGATGAACTACGAGGTGGAACGGATTTGGGATAATTATGAAACGGGAGGTGAGGAAAATAAAAACGTACCCGGTAAAATTTTTATAGGATTGATTAAGGCCGGATCCCACAGAGATTTTCAAACGCAGCCTGTCAGGGCCAGTGAAACCTATAAAATGATTCACTCCACGGAGCCGGTGCGGGTAACAAGCGGAGTGGGTTATACGTACACCAATGAAGTACCGCGTAAAACCGGAAAAGAAAAAGTGAACGGCATACGCCTCAAACTCCTGGGCCCAAAGCTCGATAATGTTCGGATTATCAGAGATGTTCACATAGATAAATGAGCCTTGGTCCCATGCAATTCCACCGTCCCTTCGGCATACGTTTACTCCTCGCAGAGGCGCTGAGTCCGCCGAGGATGTATCTCAACCTGCTCTGCGGTCTCCGCCCCTCTGCGAGGGATCAAGTCGACAGGAGGATTAAGGCCGGTTTCATACGGGAAACGGCACAGGGAGACTCGATGCTGAAACCATTTGCGGTTCTGATGATTCTTTTCCTCTCGCTCAACTGCCCCGCCAGGGAGATGCGGGAGTGGCGGTCCAGAGATGGCTCGCAAACGTTGACCGCCCAATATATCGCGATCAGGAATGGCAAAGAGGTCCTGCTGCTTGGCAAAGAAAAGCAACAGGTGAAAGTGCCCGTCGCAAAACTATCGGCTGAAGATCAGGAATATATCTTCCATGCAGAAAGTCGCAACGTCCTTAACGTTGCAGAGGCGAAGATTCGGGGCCTCGCCTACAGGCAGGGGGAAATTCTCGGTCCGCTTGAAGCTGAAGACGGATCGAGCTTTTTTCTCTATGTCCCTGAATCATTGGCGAGAGACCGTTTAGTTCCTTTGATGCTTTTCACGGGTCCAACGGGTGGAAAGATGCGCTATATCAAAGAGCTCATAGCGGGGGCGGAGGTTGCGGGATGGATCGTGGCCGTGGCCGTTGAATCGAACTATTATAATTCAGTGGATGTGAATAGATCCCTATGTAACAGCATCGTTCAAACCCTGCTGAATACCGCTCCGGTCGATAGGCGGCGGCTCTATTTCGGAGGCTTTTCGGCAGGCGCATCCGTGAGTTATTATAGTGGGGCCAAGTGGAAGGCCTGCGGATTGATGCCAATGAGCACCTACATCCCCCCCCGACTCGATCCGCCCTCATGTGACACCGTCATTATCACCGGCGGAAGCGATTTCAATCGCTACACAGGAGCATACGCACGGAAGCACATTGGAGAGAGGGCCGTTCACCGGTTTCATGCCAAGGGACACGAGACACCCCCTCCCTGGATGATGCACGATGCAATGGCGCTGCTGGAGGCCCGATTTCTTGAACGCGATCCAACAAACAATGAGCAGGAGCTGAGTCGTTTTCTCTATTCAATGATCAATTGGATTGATGGGTTTAAAGAAAAGCATCCCCACCGCACATACCATTGGGCCTGCTTTTTGAGAAACACATTTGAGCTTAACCCCCTGCTGCTTACGCAACTGGACCCGCTCGTTGAGGAATTGGATAAAAATGAACTGAACAGACTTTATAAAAAGGGCCTCGACGATCTTGATGAACTCTCCCGGTCCTATCTCTCAACCATTACCCGGGAATCTAAATTAAATTTTACCGATTCAGCATTAATCGCCGAATGCGAACCACTGATGCATACGCATAAAAAAACACCTGTCATCAAAGAGACTCTGGAAGCCTTGTGTAAGCAGACCGATGAGCCGGCCTGCGTGCAGCCGCACTGGGAAGAATGAGCAAAAATATCAGCCTGGAGTTTGCTCCTTAAGCAACCGATCCAACATGCCGCCCGGCGAGACATGCGGAAGCCATAGCTTGTCGGCGTGTTCAAAAAAAACCGGTTTCGACAACTCCCACAGCACCGGATTTCCCATTCCTCGTAAACCACCGCCAAGAGACTGCACACACCGCCACGGATATATTCGGCAACCTTTTTCTCCGCCTCCGGCGAACGAACCAACATCTCATAATAATTGCGGTGCCAAATGCGGGGACGGGCAACATGCATGTTGCCCCTACGAATGCGCCTCAATACCGCCGCCACTCCTCGGAAATGAGTTCCCGAATCAAATGCTATGCAAAAAAACATATCCAAATCCCGATTCTCTTGCTGAGAATCGTGACGAACGGTCGACACGCATGTCGCCCATCCACAATTGCACAACATTTTCGGGGACGCTCCATGACATTGGAAATAAATGTCGAAATTTAGTTAACCCCCTGCTTTTCCAAGGGTTGGAAAAGTGACCCTTCCAACCATTGGAACTCCCGGAAATATTTTTCCGGCGAAACTCACGCACCCATCGTTACGCCCTGAGCCCCTTACATTTTATTACCGACTTACAATTAAGGACTTAACACTTTGACACACACTCCCTATTCGCCGATGGCACACCTGATGCAATAGGGAGTTCCAACCATTGGAAAACTATAATGAGCGACAAAACAATCAATCTACTCGAAAAGCGGAAGCGCCAGATTCATGAAGGCGGCGAGTTTGTGATGGAAGCGGAAAAGCAGAGCCTGGCCGGATCAGTCAGTCAGCGCTCCTGCAGTTTCTGCGGTTCGCGGGTGGTGCTCTATCCGATCGCTGACGCGCTGCATGTGGTACATGGCCCGATCGGCTGCGCGTCCTACACTTGGGACATCCGCGGTTCCCTCTCCTCCGGCCCCGAGCTGCATCGCCTGAGCTTCTCCACCGATATGCAGGAAAAGGATGTCATCTACGGCGGCGAAGGCAAACTCTACAACGCCCTCGTTGAACTGATCGAAGAATACAACCCCAACGCGGCCTTCATCTATACCACCTGCATCATCGGCGTCATTGGGGACGACGTGCAGGCCGTCTGCAAAAAAGTGCAGAACGAAAAAGGCATCCCCGTCATCGCCGTGGACTCCGAAGGATTCAAGGGATCCAAGAAGGAAGGATATAAGGCCGCCTGCGATGCCCTCTTTAAAATTGTCGGAACGGACGACGCCACAGAAACCATCCCGAAGTCGATCAACATTCTGGGCGATTTCAACATTGCCGGTGAAATCTGGGTGATCAAAGACTACTACGAACGCATGGGCGTTGAAGTGGTCTGCTCCGTATCCGGCGACGGCCGCGTGGAAGACATCCGCAAAGCGGGCCGGGCCCAGCTCAACATTGTTCAGTGCTCCGGCTCCGTCAGCAACCTGGCCAAGATGCTCGAAACAGAATACGGCACACCGATGATGCGCGCCTCCTACTTCGGTATCGAGGATATGTCGAAAGCGCTCTACGACGTGGCGGACTTTTTTAATGACGACGAAATGTATGAAGCCGCTGCCCGTGTCATTCAGGAAGAAGTAACCAAACTGGTGCCCCGGTTGGCACCCTACCGGAAAGACCTTAAGGGGAAAAAGGCCGCGGTGTATACCGGCGGAGCCTTCAAGGTCTTTTCGCTGGTGCGTTCGCTGAAAACCATAGGGATGGATGTCGTGATTGCCGGCTCCCAGACCGGCTCGGTGGAAGACTATAAAATGCTGATGGAGCTTTGCGATCCGGGCACAGTGATCCTTGATGACACCAACCCGCTGGAGCTCGCGAAGTATGTGAAGGAAAAAGATGTCGACCTCTTCATCGGCGGGGTGAAGGAACGCCCCATTGCCTTTAAGCTCGGTATCGGATTCTGCGATCACAACCACGAACGCAAAGAATGCCTGGCCGGCTTCATCGGCATGCTCAACTTTGCCGCAGAAGTTCATTCATCGGTCATGAGCCCGGTCTGGCAGTTCGCGCCGCGGAGGGCCAACCGATGACCTATTCACGTATTTTCATCACGCCCGTTCCTACCGTCACTCTAGACGCAAAGACGCGAAGCCATAATGAAATTAAAAATCTTAGCGCCTCTGCGCCTTTGCGCGAGACCTGCCGTAGAGGAGAAAAGTCATGAGCTGCGAATGTGGAAAAACCTGCGCGCCGGTCGACAGTCCGGAGAATGCCTGCACATCCGAGGATAAAGCCAAATGCGGATGCGGTCCGTCCAAAGCGGACACTCCTCCGATCACCGGAAAGAATTTCACGGCCACGCGCAATGCCTGCAAACTGTGCGCCCCTCTTGGAGCGTGTCTTGCGTTCCGCGGAATCGAAGGCTGCCTCCCCTTCCTCCACGGATCGCAAGGCTGCGCCACTTATATCCGCCGCTACATGATCAGCCACTTCCGCGAACCGATGGATATCGCCTCCTCCAACTTTGGTGAAGAGAGTGTGGTATTCGGCGGACGGGGTAACCTGAACGAAGGACTGAAACACGTCATCGAAGGCTATAAACCCGAAGTGATCGGCATTGCCACCACCTGCCTGGCCGAAACCATCGGCGACGATGTCGGCATGTATGTGAAGGATTTCATCAAGGGGAATAAAGACACCATTTCCATGCCGCACCTGCTGCATGTTTCCACACCGAGCTATGCCGGCAGCCATGCCGACGGCTACCAGTGGGCCGTGCGCGCCATTGTGGATCAGCTGGCGGTAGACGGACCCAACGAAAAATTTATCGGGATATTCCCCGGCATGGTTTCCCCCGCCGATCTGCGGCACCTGCGCGATATCCTGTCCGACTTCGGCATGCCCTTTTCCATCGTCCCCGACTATTCCGACCCGCTGGATGGTCCGGTCTGGGGCGAGTATCATAAGATCCCGGCGGGCGGAACCCCCGTCAGCGAAATCAGCAAGCTGGGTCGCGCATCGGCCGTCATCGAACTGGCTTCCACCATCTCCGAAAAACAGTCGGCGGCCACACTGCTGGACGAGCGTTTTTCCACCGCGGCCTTCCGCGTCGGTCTGCCCATCGGCATCCGGCAGTCGGATGCATTTTTCAAAGTCCTCGAACAGATCACGGGCGAGTCGATTCCGGATCATCACGAAAGCGAACGGGGCCGATTGATTGATGCCTACGTCGACGGTCATAAATATACCTTCGGTAAAAAAGTCGTGATCTACGGCGAAGAAGATTATGTCGTCGGCCTCACCGCTTTCTGTGCAGAAATCGGCCTCAAGCCCGTGCTCTGCGCCTCCGGCGGAAAAAGCGGCCGGCTCAAGTCCTGCATCCAGGACGCCGCGCCGGAACTCGATCCGGAAACAGAAATCCTCGAAGGCATCGACTTCGCCGAAATCGAAGAAGCCGTAACCCATTTGAAACCTGACCTTCTCATAGGCAACAGCAAGGGTTTCTCCCTCAGCCGCAAAACCGGCACCCCGCTGATCCGCGTCGGATTCCCTATCCACGACCGGGTCAGCGGGTCTCGCACCCTCCATCTGGGATACAAGGGTGCGCAGCGGCTTTTTGATACCATCGTCGATAAATTAATGGAACTTAAACAAGACAGCAACGACATCGGATATACCTACATTTAGTACGGGCGACATACATGTCGCCCCAACGGAGAAAACCCATGGCCCTCGACTTCACCAAACACCCCTGCTTCAACCCCGACGTAAAAGGCAAGTTCGGCCGCGTGCATTTGCCCGTTGCCCCGAAGTGCAATATTCAGTGCGGCTACTGCAACCGCAAGTATGACTGCGTGAATGAAAGCCGTCCCGGCGTTACATCCAACGTGCTGTCCCCGGGCCAGGCCCTCTATTACGTGAACGATCTGGTTGAGTCCGGCAAACCGATTTCGGTGGTCGGCATTGCAGGACCCGGCGATCCCTTTGCCAACCCCGAAGCGACCATGGAAACGCTGCGGCTCATTCGCAAACGCCATCCCGACATGCTGCTGTGTGTCTCTACGAACGGGCTCGGCGTCGGACCCTATATTGCCGAACTGGCGGAGCTGGAAGTCAGCCACATCACCATCACCATGAATGCCATCGATCCGGAAATCGGCGCACAGATTTACAGCTGGGTGCGCGCCAGTAAAAAACCGATGAGAGGCAGGGAAGCAGCCGAATTGTTGCTGTCCCGTCAGATTCAGGCGATGAAAACGATCAAAGCCCACAGTCTCACGCTGAAGGTTAATACCATTCTGATTCCCGGCGTGAACGACGAGCATCTGGACGAAGTCGCCTCATTCGCCAAGGCACAGGGCGCTGATCTGCACAACATCATACCGCTCTGTCCGGTGGAAGGCACGATGTTCGAAGATTTCGAGGAACCGACTCCCGCACAGATCCATGCCGCCCGCGACATCGCCGGAAAGTATATGCCGCAGATGACACACTGTCAGCGCTGCCGGGCCGACGCCTGCGGCCTGCTGGCCGAAGGCACCACGCAGGACACACTCAACAAACTGGAAGCTGCCGCCAACGCGCCGGTCAACCCGGATGAAGATCGGCCGCACGTTGCCGTTGCCACTCGCGAGGGCGTGCTGGTGAGCCAGCATCTGGGAGAAGCCACCAATGTCCATATCTTCGAACAGAATAATGAGTTCATCCAGCCATTGGAAATCCGCACCCTGCCCTCTAAAGGCGGCGGGGATGAACGCTGGGCGGAAGTGGGTGCCACGCTGAAAGACTGCCGGGCCGTACTGGTTTCGGGCATCGGCCCCAAGCCGACCCGGGTGCTGCGCGACTCCGGCATTAAAGTGATCGTAATGGAAGGCCTGATTGAAGAAGCCCTCGAGCGCATCTATGCCGGCGAAGAAATCCGCGCCCCTATCCGCCCCACCAAGTGCGGCGAAAAATGCGCCGGCGACGGCGGGGGATGCGGGTAAAAAAAAATCTCCCTCGCAGAGACGCAGAGATCGCAGAGTTTCAAATTGCTCCTTCTCTGCGTACTCCGCGCCTCTGCGAGGAATAAACATATATTTGATTAGTAACTAACCAGGGGAAATATTATGCCAATAGCAAAACCGGAAATGCACTTTTTCATCTGCAACTCATACCGCGTCAGCGGTCAGGCACAGGGTGCCTGCAACAGCAAAGAGGCGGGCGATCTGCTGGCCTATCTTGAAACCGAAATTCTCGATCGCGGCATGGACGCCCAGGTATCCGGTTGCGGCTGCCTGAAGGTCTGCACCGAAGGTCCCGTGATGGTGGTGTATCCGGAAGGAAAATGGTTCGGGCAAGTCGACGAAGAGAAAATGGATGCCATTCTCGATGCTATAGAAGACGACGAAGATACGAGTGAACTCGAAATTGCCTGATGGCAATCACACGCTTAACAGCGGCTCATACTGCAATACGCAGGATGGCCGCTGGATTATATCCGTAAAGAACTATGTAAAGAGTCTGGAGTTTGGCGAGGTCATCCTCACCGCCCATAACGGCCATGTGGTTCAGCTTGAGAAAACGGAAAAGGTACAGTTTTAAAATGAATCCCGAAACAGTAGAGCTGAATCTAATCGGCACCATCCGCACGCCCCACATAACGGCAGACAACATTCCGGTACAACCGGTGGGGAGCAGCGACGAGGGCATTGCTGAACTCTATCCGCAATTCGCCGAAGGTCTGGTGGATGTCGACGGGTTTTCACATGTCATGCTCCTCTTCCACCTGCATGAAATGAAGAAGGATTATAAGCTGACGATCACCCCGTTTATGGATAAACAAGAGCACGGAGTTTTCGCCACGCGCTCACCGGCCCGCCCGGCCGCCATTGGACTTTCGACCGTTAAAGTCAAAAGAATTGAAGGCAACCGACTGTACTTCGAAGGGGCTGACATGCTCGACGGCTCACCGCTGATCGATATCAAACCGTTCTTCCGGAATGTGGATAACCGCCCCGAAGCCGTAAGCGGATGGCTCGAAAACAAAGAGGCGGACATTGCATCAAAGCACCGTTCCGACGACCGCTTCATGGAGCGCAAAGCCATCCACAAAATGGATTGATTCTTGTAAACAAACCCTGCCTACCTGATCACCGGCAGCCTCAAATGCGCTCCGTTTAAAAAGTTCTCACTCTGCACCTACATCATACGTGATCTCGTGAAAAACAGATCGGGGAACAAGTGGAACGAGCGATACCACTACGGCCTGACCGGTTGCCTGAGTTTCTGACCGAAAAGTTACGATGGCATATTCTGTGCAAAAAGGATGTTTGCGTTTATTCAGCGACTCATGAAATCAGTGCCAACATCAATAAATACAGCCCTTTTAAATACATAAAGCCCTTTATAGGAGTACAAACATGAAAATAGCCGCAACAATTTTGTCTGTCCTGTTCATTGCTCTTCAGGTGCAGGCCGGCCTGACCGTCTTTGCAGCGGCCAGCACCACCGACGTGATGAAACAGCTCGCTGCCGCCTTTGAAGCAAACGGCGGCGAAAAACCACGGTTCAACTTTGCCTCTTCCGGCACGCTGGCCCGGCAGATTGATGCCGGCGCCCCCGCCGGGCTCTTCCTTTCGGCCAACGTAAAGTGGATGGATTATGTGGAGCAGAAACAGCTGCTGCTGCCGGACAGCCGCCGCAACGTGGCGCAAAACGCACTGGTGCTGATTGCCCCCAAGGGAAGCGCAATAACCTTTGAAGGATTTCCCGGCAACCTGTCCGGGCGCCTCGCCATCGGCGACCCGAAAAGCGTCCCCGCCGGTGCCTATGCCTTCGCTTCGTTAACCGCACTGAACATGCTCGATGCGGCAAAATCGAAACTGGTGATGAGTAAAGATGTCCGCACTGTTCTGATGTACACCGAACGGGGCGAAGTTGATGCCGGAATCGTCTATTCCACCGATGCCGCCCGATCCGGCAAAGTCATTGAGCTTGGATCCTTTCCTGTCGATTCCCACCCAGCCATCGTCTACCCGGCGGCCTGCCTGAAAAACAGTTCCGCTTCGGCGCACGATTTTCTTGATTTCATCACCAGTGCCGCCGGTCGGAAAATCTGGACGAAACACGGATTTAAACCCGCAGGATAGGACCATCGCGTGACGCCCTTAAGCACAACAGAATGGCTGGCCATTGGACTCTCGCTCAAGGTGGCCGTGTGGGTTTCGCTGCTCACCGCCATCCCGGCCGTTCTCCTGGGCTGGCTGCTGGCGCGGCGCGAATTTCGCGGCAAGATCATCGTGGAAAGTCTGGTGCATGCCCCGTTGGTGATGCCGCCCGTTGTAACCGGATATCTGCTGTTAGTGCTGCTTGGACGTCACGGAGTTATCGGGCAATGGCTGGAAAGCTGGTTCGGCATCCGCCTTGTTTTCACGTGGCAAGGCGCGGTGCTTGCCGCTGCGATTGTCGCCCTGCCGCTGGCCGTACGGTCCGTCCGTCTGGCCATTTCTCTGGTTGACCAACGATTGGAAGAAGCCGCCCAGACGCTGGGCTACCGCCCGTCGCGTATCTTCCTGAAGGTTACGCTGCCGCTGGCATGGCCCGGCATTCTCGGCGGGATCCTGCTGGCCTTTTCCCGCAGCCTCGGCGAGTTCGGCGCAACAATCACCTTTGCCGGCAACGTGGAAGGTTCAACCCAAACCCTGCCGCTGGCAATCTATTCCGCCCTCCAGGTGCCCGGCGAAGAAGCAGTCGCCATGCGGCTCGTCGGGGCTTCCCTGCTGCTTTGCTTCCTCTCCTTATTGATCTCCGAACTTTTAACGCGCAAGGCAAAAAGGAAGATGGATAGGACGATTAAAACGTGAAACTGGACGTAGACATCTACATGAAACAGGGCCGCTTCCTGCTCGACGCGCAGTTTAAGTGCTTCGAGTCGGCGCTGGGTATTTTCGGTCCGTCGGGCTGCGGCAAGAGTACGCTTTTCCGCGCCCTTGCGGGGCTGGCGCGCCCGCACGGCGGGCATATCGTGCTCGATGGAAAAACACTTTTTGATAGCGCCGGCCATATTTTTGTTCCACCGCACAAGCGCAACATCGGTCTCGTCTTTCAGGATGCTCGGCTCTTCCCGCATTGGTCGGTGGAAAAAAATCTGCGGGCCGGCGAATGCCTCAAGGAGCGCGTGGCCGACCGCCCGTTCGGATTCGACGACATTGCGGGGTTGCTGAATATCGGGCATCTGATTGGCCGGTCGGTCGAAGACCTTTCGGGGGGTGAAAAACAGCGCATCGCCATTGGCCGAGCGCTGCTTTCCAATCCGCGGTTGCTGCTGATGGACGAACCCGTCACCGGACTTGATGTTTCGTTGAAGGCCCAGATTCTTCCTTTCCTGGCCAAGGTGCACCGGGCCCTTCGAATCCCGACGATTTTAATCAGCCACGATCTCGGCGAAATTCTGCAGCTGACCGACCAGCTGATGCTTATGCGCGAAGGAACGGTGACAGGCTTCGGCACGCTCGACCAGCTGGCCACCAGACCGGATACCCTGCAGGAACTGAACGGGGCCGACCTGACCAACATGATTTCCGCGCGCATTCGCGAGCATTGCCCCGGACACGGAACCACACGGCTCGAGCTTCCGGGCTCCGAACACACGCTGACCATGGAACTGACCGAACAACGGCAGGCGGGTCAAACCGTCGTACTCGGCATTGCCGCCAACCAGATTGCCCTGGCTCCCGGCCGCATCGACGCCATTTCCATGCGCAACCAGCTTCCGGGCACCGTCGAAAAGATCGTGCATACCCCCGCCCGATCCCTCTGCAGCCTGTCCACGCCCGCCGGGCCGCTGTTTGTGGAAATCACCCCGGGAACGGAAACCGACCTGCAGCTGCACGAAGGCAAACAGGTATGGATCCTCTTTAAAAGCCGCGCTCTGGAACAAATTGGCGGCCCCGAACACCTTTAAACCATGGATGAACTAATGAAAACACCCTATTTAATTGATACCACCCTGCGCGACGGCGAACAGATGCCGGGTGCCGTTTTTACCCGCGATGAAAAACTCGCCATCGCGCGCCGGCTCGCCAAAACCGGCGTCGGCGAAATTGAAGCCGGCATTCCCGTAATGGGTCCAACGGAACAGGCCGACATCCGCGCGGTGCTTGAACTCGGCCTGCCCTGCCGCATCACGGGCTGGTGCCGCGCGGCCCGGGCCGACCTCGACGCCGCCGAGGCCGCGGGCCTCGACTCAGTTCACCTCTCCTTTCCAGTTTCCGGCCACCACTTCCAGGCATTGGAAAAATCGGAGGACTGGGTTTTCCAGACCCTGGAAAAAATCCTGCCGGAAGCGCGTGAGCGGTTTGCGTTTGTATCGGTGGGTGCGCAGGACTCGGGCCGGGCCGACCGCTCCTTTCTCAACCAATTTGCCCGCGGCGTTTACGAACTCGGAGCAGACCGCTTGCGGATTGCCGATACCGTAGGCGTACTGAACCCATTCCAAACGCGGGCACTTTTTGAAGAGCTCCACGCCGCCGTGCCGAAGCTGGAACTGGCCTTTCATGCCCATAATGATCTCGGCATGGCCACGGCCAATACGCTGGCCGCCTTTGAGGGCGGTGCGGCGGCGGCCGATGTGACCGTGGCGGGAATCGGCGAACGCGCCGGCAACGCCGCGCTCGAACAGGTGGCGATGGCGGTTCCTGCCCTTGGAATTCCAACCACCGAACTGACCCCGCTGTGCGATGCAGTCCTCCAGGCTCTGGAACTCCCGGTGCCGGCCTGCTTTCCAATCATTGGAAAAAATGTATTCAGCCATGAATCGGGCATTCATGTGCACGCGGTGCTGAAGCACCGGTCCGCCTACGAACCGTTTTCCGCCGCGGATATCGGCCGCACCGATTCAACAACTGTGGTGCTGGGTATTCATTCCGGCGAAGCGGCTCTGCGCCATGCGCTGAATGAATTGGACATTAATCCGGGACAGGAATCCCTTGGCTGGCTACTGAAACGGGTCCGGAATCATGCACAGCAAACCAAGAAGCCGGTCACACCGCATCAGCTGAAAATGCTTTTTTATGAGTGAGTTGTTGATTCCGGCGCCGAACATCCGCGTCCGGAGCAACAGTCACGCCCCAATCGTCATTCTTCACGCCCCGGCAGCGCCTCGGGAAATCGCTTGGCATAGCTGATGCATACTTAAGGTACAAATCCGCACCGAACCTCAGGTTTGAAACATAATTGTATCTTATACCCAAGAAATGACGAATAAGAAATGCCAAATTGTAAGTTTAACAATCCAGTCATCTGTGATGAACGCCACATCAAGGAACTTGAAACGCTGGCCCGCATCGCCAGCACCCTGTCTGCTAAATCGCAGCAGGAGGAGGTCCTCCTCGAGGTAATTGATGTCCTGGAGAAGAGCCGCAGCGTCAAACGCGGAACCATTATGCTGCTGACAGTGGACGGGCGCGAGCTGCGCGTTGAGGCCGTGAAGGACCGGAAGGTTCAGCAAGCCGAAGGGGCTGCCTATCGCCGTGGCGAAGGCATCACCGGCCTCGTGCTCGATACCGGAGAACCGTGCATTGTTCCGCTGGTATCCGAAGAACCGCGCTTCAAAGGACGCCTGCACAGCCGCTCCGATGAACCGCTCAGTTTTATCTGCGTTCCGATCACCGTTGAAAAGGCAACCGTGGGCACGCTGTCGGTCGACTGCGACGAGCAGCCCGCCAACGTGCTCAACGAGATCATGCGCTTTCTCTCCATTGTGGCCACCATGATTGCCAACGATGTGGTGGCGCGGCGCTCCGCCCGAATGGAGCGCGAAGCACTCGAAACAGAAAACATTCGGCTGCGCTCGGAGATGATGGAAAAATTCCAGCCGGACAATATGATCGGCAATTCACACCTCATGCATGAAGTGTACACCCGCATTCATCAGGTGGCCGCATCGGATACGACCGTACTGATCCGGGGCGAGTCCGGCACCGGCAAGGAACTGGTGGCCTCGGCGATTCACTACAGCAGCCCGCGGGCCCGGAAACCGTTCGTGAAAGTGAACTGCGCCGCTTTGAATGAAAATCTATTGGAGAGCGAATTGTTCGGACACGAAAAAGGAGCATTCACAGGAGCGCTGCAGGCGCGTATCGGACGGGTGCAGGAAGCAGAGGGCGGCACCCTCTTCCTGGACGAGATCGGCGATTTTTCACCCACCACTCAGGTTAAACTGCTGCGGGTGCTGCAGGAGCGAACCTATGAACGGGTCGGCAGTAATGATCTTCGAAAAGCGGATGTTCGTATTGTGGCAGCCACCAATGCCGATCTGGAGAAAGCCATTCTGGAAAACACCTTCCGGCAGGACCTCTTCTACCGCATCAATGTCTTTCCGGTGCACCTTCCGCCTTTGCGGTCGCGACGCGATGACATTCTGCTGCTCACTAATTTTTTCGTGAATAAATATTCAACCAAGATGTGCGTGGAAATCCGGCGAATCAGTACGCCTGCCATCAACATGCTGATGGCCTACCACTGGCCGGGCAACGTGCGTGAGCTGGAAAATACCATTGAGTATGCCGTTCTGATGGGCAAAGAAGACGGCGTCATTCACGGGCACGATCTGCCACCCACCCTGCAGACCCCGGTAGCCATTGCCGCAACCGGCAGCAATCAACATACGCTGAAAGCGCGCGTTGCCATGCTGGAACGGGATCTGATTGTCGATTCCCTGAAACGCCACAAAGGAACCATCAGCGCCGCCGCTCGCGAACTGGGCATTACGGAGCGAATGGTGCGCTATAAAATTCAGAAACTGGATATCGACTACGAAACACTGTTCAAAAAACGACGAAAAAGGAAAACGCCACGACCATGAAAATCCGCCGCGCAACCCAAGATGACATCCCGGCTATGGCTGAACTGCTCCACGAGCTTTTTGCAATTGAGGTGGACTTCACCCCCGACTTTGCCGTGCAGTCGGAAGGTCTTTCCCGCCTCTTGGACCGGGAGAGCGCGGAAATTTTTGTGGCTGAAATCCGCCGCCAGGTGGTGGGCATGTGCACCGTCCAGATTCACATCTCCACAGCGAAAGGCCGCGAAGTGGGCGTGGTGGAAGATGTGGTTGTTGACATTGAACACCGCGGGAAAGGCATGGGGGCCGCACTGCTCCGCACCATGGAAGAATGGGCGGTACAACGCGGTCTGGCGCGTCTGCAACTGTTGGCCGACCGCGATAACAACCCGGCACTCGGCTTCTATCGGAGGCAGGGCTGGCACGCCACGAATCTGGTCAGTTGGATGAAACAGCTCTAAGCGCTGTGGTTGCCTCCAAATTTCCCATAGAGCCCCCGCCCGCAACCTGCCCGGTGCTGCAGCACGGCCTTCTTTTTAATAGCTCCACGGAGGCCTAGTATTTTTTGCTATATTTTAAGCAGGGGAAGTCTTGCTCTTTTCTCTGAGCTTTTTTATGCTCTGGCAGTTAGGTGGAAATAACTGAGTGAGGACACGAACGTGGCAAAGATATCAGACAAGGAATGGAACGCTCTCAAAAAGAAGCTGGCCGACGACGGTCGACTTGAAAAATTTATGCTGGGAGAACCGGAGCAGGAATATGTGACTTCCCGCGGAATGGAGATCCTGCGTCTACACGCAACCGACTTCGTTAACAAACGCCTCGCTCCTGCCAACCCGAAGAATGATGGCCGGCAAACACCGACCAAAGGGCACCCCGTTTTCATTGCCCAGCATGCCTGTGGCTGTAACGACCGGGATGCGGTGGCAGAATTTTTCGGCTATGAAAAAGGCCGCGAGTTAACCACCGATGAAGTGGACATTATTGTTGATGTCATTCTCCATTGGATTGAAGAACATCTGGACTGACCTGCTTTGAGCAGCGCGACTGAAAATCCACCTGAGGGTGGATTTTTTCTTTTTTAGCCCGAACAGTTCGAATACTCTGCGACCTTTTATGGAACCAATCATTTTAAAGAGAGCCGACCACAATGTCAGCCGACAGAATATGACTTCTGCGGCTGTTAAAGTGTTATACCGACTCAAAGACGAGGGCTATACCGCCTATGTGGCGGGCGGCGGCGTTCGAGATCTGCTACTGAACCGAAACCCCAAAGACTTCGATGTAGCCACCAATGCAACCCCGGAACAAATTCGAAAAATGTTTCGTAACTGCCGGCTGGTGGGGCGGCGCTTCCGTCTGGCGCACATCCTTTTCCGCGGAGAAGTCATTGAAACCGCCACCTTCCGGGCACCGGTTCCTGATGATGGCGACGAAACGGTCCACTGCGAAAATACCCTGAGAGTCGGCGAATCCGGCATGGTGATGCGCGATAATATTTTCGGCACGCCGGAAGAAGATGCCATGCGCCGCGATTTCACCATCAACGCCCTCTTCTACAACATTGCCGACTTTTCCATTATTGACTACGCCGGCGGCCTGAAAGATCTCGACGACAAAATTATCCGCGTCATCGGCGAACCGGACAAACGGTTTGCTGAAGATCCGGTTCGCATGATCCGCGCCGCCCGGTTTGCCGGCACGCTTGGCTTCGAAATAGAACAGGAAGCCTACGAATCCATCTGCCGGAACAAGGATCTCCTGGCTTCCGCAGCTCCCTCGCGCATGTATGAAGAGGTGCAGAAGCTGTTTTTCTGCGGCCACGCCAAAGAAGTGTTCCAATGGTTGGAAAAAACCGGGTTGCTGCACCCGATGTTTCACGACTTCTCCCACTGGATCGATGAAGATAAGGCGCGGCATGACTGGGTTATCCAGACACTGGAACAAATGGACCGCTGGCGGCAGGCAGGCCTGCGGGTGCATCCTGCCCTGCTGTTTTCTCTGATTTTCGGGGAGTATCATGAATTCCTGATCAAACAGCTCGAAGAGGGCGGCCAGACACCGCACGATGCCTCCCGCAATGCCATTCAGAACCATCTGCGGCCCATGTGCGACAATGTGCGGGTTCCAAAACAGGTGATCTATCAGGTCTGCGACATCATGACCAACCAGCGGCGGTTTGAGCGCACGCAGGGGCGGCGCCCTCAGCGTTTTATCCAGACCCGCGGCTTCCTCGACGCCTTTCTGTTTTTTAAATTTTCCTCCAAAGCGCATAACCGGAACCAGGAATTGCTCGAATTCTGGACGGAACAGCGGAAATCAAATCCGCCGAAACAGACCCAGCGCAAAAAGAAACGGGGCCCCAACAACACCAATCCCGATGGCGAAATGCCAATCGAGTAGGAAATTATTACCAAAACACACTTGTGTACGGCCCCATACCTTAGATACATTTTTGTATTACGGATTGCCCGAAAATAATCAGGCCTCCAAGAAGGATGCAAAAATGAATCAGAGCGAAAAAGAACTAAACGTTCTCTATAATATCTCGCAGACTATCTCTGCACGTCAGCATAATATTTCCGAACTGCTGAACGAGGTTCTCCAGATTATGGAAACCGACATGGGTGTACTGCGCGGAACACTGACCCTGCGCAAACCCGGAACCAATATTCTCAACATTGAAGCGTCCAGCGGTCTGTCCAACAGCGAAGTACTGCGAGGTCAATACGAACTGGGCGAAGGGGTTACCGGACGCGTGGCCCAGACCGGCGCTGCCGAGCTGATTCCGGACATCAATGAGTCGAATGACTTCCTGAACCGGACCAAAGCCCGCGACGACGAAAAAACCGCATTCATCTGCGTACCGATCATCCACCACAAGGAAGTGATCGGCACCATGAGCATCGACCTGCCTGCCATGGATGAGGTCGAGCTGAAAGGCTATACCCTCTTTCTTGAGCATGTGGCCCAGATTCTGGCCTCGGCCGTATCGACCATCCGCGAGGAAATTGAAGAACGCAATGCGCTTGAATCCGAGAATGAAATGCTGCGCCGCCAGCTGGGCGACCGCTACAGCATCGACAACATGGTCGGCAACTGCAACTCTATGCGCCTGATCTACGAACAGATCGTTCAGGTGGCCGACAGTGCCGCGACGGTGCTTGTTCGCGGTGAGTCGGGAACCGGTAAAGAGCTGATTGCCCGCGCCATCCACTTCAACAGCCCGCGCAAGAACAATGCCTTCATCAGCGTCAACTGCGCCGCTCTTCCTGAAAACCTGATTGAGTCCGAGTTGTTCGGTCATGAAAAAGGCGCCTTCACCGGAGCCCAGCAACAGCGGAAGGGACGTTTCGAATTGGCCAACGGCGGCACCATCTTCCTCGACGAAATCGGAGATATCTCACCGGCCGTACAGGTTCGTCTGCTACGCGTGCTGCAGGAAAAATCCTTTGAACGCGTCGGAGGAAACGAAACCATCACGGTGAATGTACGCGTGGTAGCCGCCACCAGCCGCAATCTGGAAGAAGGGATGACCAACAGTACTTTCCGTGAGGATTTGTATTACCGCCTCAATGTTTTCCCTATTCTTCTACCGCCGCTGCGAGAACGCAAATCCGATATTCTACTGCTCGCCGACCACTTCCTGCAGAAATATGGAGGAATGTACGGCAAGGAGATGAAACGTATTTCCACTTCCGCCATTAATATGATGATGGCCTATCACTGGCCCGGTAATGTCCGCGAGCTGGAAAACTGTATTGAACGCGCCGTGCTCACCTCTTCAGACGGGGTGATCCACGGATTCAACATGCCGCCGTCGTTGCAGACCAGCGATGAAACCCACACAAATCTGCTGCCTGAAAACGGTGCCAACCTGCGCCAGATGGTTGAGGCTTACGAACGCGAAATTCTGATCGACGCCCTGAAAAAACACCGGGGCAATGCAGCGGCTGTTGCGCGTTATCTTCAGACCACGCAGCGCATCATCAACTACCGCATCAAAAACCTCGGCATCGATCCGAGAAACTACAAATAACCTCATGGAAGTAGATCAACTGATTGAATCATTTGAGTTTCGCTTTCAGGCTGCAGGTGTAGATAACGCCCGCCGGGTGGCGGAGGAACTCCTTGCCGAGGTGCTGAACTGCAAACCGTTGGAAATCTACACCGGGGCGGCCGCGCACCTTGTTACAACGGCGGAACAGTTTAAAGTCATCAAAATGCTGGAACCGATGGCTAAACGTGTTGAACAGGGAGAGCCTCTTCAATATGTTATCGGTCATGTTGATTTCTGGGGATTGCAGATCAAGTGCGACTCCCGCGCCCTGATTCCCCGCCCGGAAACCGAACTGCTGGTCGAGGAAGTACTCAGCTGCCGAGTTATGACCGATAAGCGTCCAGCCACAGTGGTCGATGTCGGCACCGGATCCGGGTGCATCGCCTTAACGCTGGCGAAGCAACGCCCCGATGCCAACTTCAAGGCGGTTGATCTATCATCAGATGCGCTGGAGCTCGCGCGGGAGAACGAAGCCGCCAACAAACCGGAAAAGCCGATTTTCTGGATGAAGAACAATTTGCTGGAGCGCTTCGCTCCGGCGAGCGCCGATGTGATTGTGGCCAACCTTCCCTATATTTCTTCCAATGACTGGAAAGAACTCTCACCGAGCGTTCGCGAACATGAACCTCAGAGCGCACTCGACAGCGGCCCAACCGGCATGGAACTGATTGAAAACCTTGCTCTGCAGGCCCGTAGCATTCTCGTCCCGGACGGCATGCTCTTCCTGGAATTCGGTTTTGACCAGGGCAAAGCTGTTTTCCAATATCTGGAAAGTCTGGGCTACCTTGATATACAAATTAAGCATGATCTCGCCGGCCTGGACCGCATTGCCATTGCCACCAACCCCTGATGCTCTCCAAGGCCGACAGACAGCGCGCCCGCTTTGCTCCGAACGACCCCGTTGAATTTGGCTATCTGGAATACCGGCTTAAAGGAACAATCGTGCGATTGAATCCTAAACGCGCCGTGGTTCAGGTGGATGACGAGCAATTCTCCGTCCCATACGATCGACTGATTCCAACATCTGGAAAGACAGCAGAGCGGGAAGAAAAAATCGAAAAGGTACTGCAAACTGCGCTTGAGCTACTGGCACAGCATGGCCTGAATGACTGGCAGTTTAAATTCGACCACTCCACGCGCCGGGCCGGGGCCTGCTATTACCATGACAAACAGATCACCCTCGCGTTCGATCTGGCCCACTCCGGTACTGAAGAAACGATCCGCGACACGATCCTGCACGAAATTGCCCATGCACTTGTCGGGGAAAATCACAATCACGATGCCGTATGGAAAACAAAGGCCAGGGAGATCGGTTGCTCCGGCGAGCGTACTCACTCGCTTGAATTTGCTCCGCCGCGTTGGACTGTTACATGCGAAAACCGCTGTTGGACCCATACGGCCCAACAGCGGAATTCAAAACTCATCTGCCGCACGTGCGGAAGCAGGCTGGTGTATACCCCCTACTCCGCACCGGCTTAGATTTTACTTTTTCTGATCAATCACATCCTGGATCAGTTTCTTTTCTTCAGGGCGGCGACCGGCATCGAGTGCCTGCTGAGCCAGCTCCTTATCGAGTCGACGCTGTCCGGCCAATAGCCGGGAGCAACCACGCATCAGCGTAACATGATTCGAAAGAGACATCGATTCATCCGCCGCAAGCTTGATCATGGTTGGCAACGCATTGTCCTGCTTCCAGCCGCCGAGCATTTTTACAGCGGATTTCTGCAGTTGCTCATCCGACGATGTGCAGGCCTTAGCCACCGGCTTAAGGGCTTCATCACTTCCGGTCTGCACCAACGCCTGCAGAATATTAGCCTGACTCCGCGGAGAAGCAGCCGTCATCTGATCCACCAGAATATTCACCGCTTTGCCGGGCTCGCTGGAGCGGCGCATAATTTCAACAATCGCATTAAGGATATCCCGCGAAACCGGGGACTTTTCTCTGGAAATCATCAGCTGAGTGAGTTGCTCAAGGTTGGAGAGATTACCAATCATCCCAATGGCTTTCACGGCCCCCTTTGAAACCACCTTGCTCTCTTCGTCCGCATACTTAAAGAAGGCAGGCATCAGATCCTTGCGCCCGCGAATCGCCAAGGCCTCAATCGCAACAGCCCGTCCGTTTTCATCGCCAGACTTGGCAATGGTTTCGAGCGCCGCGTCCACTCCTTCCACATTCAGCTGGCCCAGCGCACGGCGAGCATCACCCCGCCCGTTGGCGAGCAGCGGTTTAACAGAGTCAGCCGTTCCGATTCGTGCCAGAGCGGATGCTGCATTATCCTGCACAAAATAGTCCTTCGACTTGAGCAATGGTTCAACGGCCTTCGCATAGGCCCGGTTGCCGCTGAACTCCAGTGCGCCGAGAGCCTGCAACTGAATATGGGGCGGCAGTGTGCCGAGGTTTGCAGCCACGAGGTCGCAGATCTGCTTATCTTTACCCTGCAGAGCGGCCTCAATCACCGCCAGCTGTAAAGCAGCATTTCCTGAGCTCATTGCATTGGCAGCTTTCCCGGTTTCTCCAAGCAACAGCAAACCGAGAAATGCCGACGACTGAACATCCGGGGTATCTGAAGCGGCAGACAACGTTTTAAAAACTTCTTTACGATTTGTGGCAAGCAGGGCCGCATCAACATGGACTTTTCGGTAGCCCTCTTCTTTTGCGCGTTGCCCCAGAAGCGCCTCGACACCGATATCTTCATTCAAACGCCCCAGCGTAATGACCGCTGCAAGGAAGATTTCCTGACTGCTGCTTTTCAAAGCCCCGACAATCAGCTTGGAGGCTCCCGCCTGATTGCGCTCACCCAATGCATAGATCAGACCGGCGGTATCTATATCCGACCGGCTCTTGCGGCTCTTCAACTGAGCACCTAACGCCTGAGCCGCTGCATTCGATGGATTCACCACCAGCGCCCGGCGGGCATCGTTGCGAATGTGTTCATCCTGATGGTTCATCAGTTTCGCCAAAGTAGGCACCGATTCTTCACCGCCAATGCGCTCCAGGTTATTCAGCATCGGCTGAATAACTTGAAGAACGGGCTGACGGCTGTTGAGCACTTCGCAAATTTCAACACAGATGGCCTTGCGGTCTGCTTCCGAAGCATCCGGACTGCTGGCCTTTGAGCAGGCCGCCAACAGATCGAGTCGCGCCTGCGTCTGAACATTGAGATCTTTCGAGGTTAACTGGGGAATCAATTCTTTAACGGCCGCCTGCGAAACAGCGGCCGCGAGCAGGAATGTAAGTAACGTTTTCTTAAACATGGTCAACCTTTCGGATTACAGGGTGTAGGGAGCGCGACGCGGACGATCGAGCCATTTCGATGCTTCAGGATCGCCAAGAATCTCTTCCTTTGAAGGATTCCATTTGACGGTACGGTTGAGTCGTTCTGAAATGGCACTTAAGTGACAGATGGTCGCCGTCCGGTGCCCGATTTCCACATCGGCAATCGTACGCTTACGCGTTTTGATGGCATTCAGAAAATCATCGCGATGCCCAACCGTTGCTCGTAAGTGCACATCTTTCGGACTCAATGGCAGATTCTTCAGATCACCGGGATCGGATTGCAGGTCACCACTGCGTCCCACGCCAATGGAGCCTTTATCGCCATGAAACTCGATCATGGAACCAAATTTACGTTTGGGGAAATTGCGGTAAATAATGGGGCCGTCTTTATATTTATAACCTTGGCAGCCGGAATCATCATAACCCTTCGGGAAGAAGAATTCCGGGCCGGAATGATCCATCCCCAACGCCCACTGAATAATATCGTAGTGATGCGCTCCCCAATCACCGTTCTTACGGGAACCGTATTCCCAGAAAGAGCGCCACCCGCCGCCATAGTTCCCTTCAACGCGCCGCTTATTGTAGGGGTACCACGGAGTCGGCCCCAGCCAACGGTCATAGTCGAACCCATCCGGAATCGGCTCTTCATTGAGCACTTTACCATCCGGGAAGCGGCCGAGGTTGGCATAAACCGTGTGCACTTTTCCAATGTATCCATTGCGCACCAGCTCCACCGCTTTACCGAAAGAGTATTCCGAACGCTGCTGAGACCCAACCTGCAGAACCGCACCGTGCCGACGTACCGCATCGGAGAGTATCCGCCCCTCTCGAATGGTGAGACTCATCGGTTTTTCAACATAGACGTCTTTACCGGAACGGACCGCATCGAGCGAAATCGGAACATGCCAGTGGTCGGGTGTGCAGACATAGCACGCATCAATATCCGACCGCTCCAGAATCCGTTCATGCTCATTGTAGGAGGCACAGCCTTTGCTGCCGTATTTGGCATTCACCTGATCCATCGCCTTGTCGCGCTTTTTCTTTTCAACGTCACAAACCGCAAGGATCTGGCAGTCTTTGCGCCCGAGGATGCCATTGAAATGGCCGCGAACAATCAATCCGAATCCAACGAATCCAAATGTGATCCGGTTACTCGGGGCTGTGGAACCTGCAAAACCCAAAGCACTGGAGGGGATCACAGAAGGAGCTGCCACAGCGGCCGCTCCCAGTGAAGAAGCGCGCAGCATAGTTCTGCGCGACAGAGCAGTTTTCTTTATAGTCATCATCATACCCTTTCCTGAAAAATGTGTTTTTCGAGGTTCAAAGGTATACCGTATAAAACTCAAATATTTCTAGTATCGATTCGCCCAAGTCTTGTACAAATTCGGCACAACCGATTCGATTCACCATACAACTCACCCCACATAATACCTTTTATAAGCGAATATTGCGGCGGGATATCAGGGAGAAATGTTGTATAAATCGAACAAACCTAAGTATCTAAGCAGAGTGTCTGACAACCAGCCTGCCGGGCAGTGTTATCTCCTGGGCACTTATCGGTTCGGTTACAGCCAAAAAGGCCCGCCCCACCATGGAACTCAGCGGCTGATGAATGGTGGTAATCGGCGGAATGAACTGGGCCGCGGCCGGGATATCGTCAAATCCGATCACCGGAAGCGTACGCCCGCTTTCATGAAGCGCATGCAGTGCGCCCATTGCAATCGAATCAGTCGCGCAAACCAATGCCGCATCACCTCCTTGCAGATTTCCGGTGGCCTGAAGGCCGGCCTCAAAACCATCGCAAGCCCAGATATGGCGCTCTAATACAACACCGCGGCTTTCAGCCGCCTGTTCCAGAGCCTGGAAACGAATCGAATGCGCAAACAGGTTGGCTCCGATAAAGGAGAGCCGCTTCCAACCTTTGGAAACCAGATGATCCAGAATCTGCCTGGCGGCGTCCTGTTCATCCACAGCAATACGCACGCCCGGGTCCTTCGGGCTGCCCTGCCCGATCCGGGCCACCGGCATGGATTGAAAGCTTTTGAGCCAATCGGACTGATCGGACGACCCCACCACAATTAACCCGTTAATCGCATGCTTATGCAGCGGAGCCAGATCCGTTGCGTCCGGGTGACGGCCCATAAAGCCCGCGATCACGAGGGAATAATTCTGCTCGTGTGCCCGTGCCTGCAGTTTTTCAATAATCGGACCGAAATAAGGGTCACGAAAATCATAAACAACCACACCAATCGTCCTGGAAGCCTTTCCCTTCAGCGTTAGCGCCGCCGCACTGGGCACATAACCCATTTCCTCCGCAACGCGCATCACTTTTTCAATCGTTGCCTCCGCAATCCCGACCTCCCTGGCTTTGCCCGACAATACCCGGGAAACCAACGCAATCGAAACACCGATCTGCTCTGCAATCTGTTTTTGACTCACCGCCATAAATACACCTCAACTGTTTGAGATCTTGGTTTTACTGAAAAATAAAGCAAGCTTTTCATCCCTCCCGATCCCTCAAGGTCACGGAAAAACTCACGATCGTGAGTTTTTCCGTGACCCCGGTTCCCGTCAAGTAGATGACGCTTTCCAAACATTGGAAAAAAAACTATGTTGCATCTTTGGCAAACCATGGGGATTTTCAATGTTGGAACTAATGTATAAAGGCGGACCGATCATGTGGCCCTTGCTGCTTTGTTCAATGGTTGCGTTAGCCATTGTGGTGGAACGCGCCGTTTTCTGGCTGCAGCTTTCCATGCGCAAGAATCAGGATGGAATCAACCGCATCTTCAGCCTCACCGAAGAGGGTAAATTCGAAGAGGCCATCGAAGCCGGCAAAGACTCTTCCTGCCTGGTCTGCCGCATTCTCACCGGCGGCCTCGCCCACCGCAACTACGGCCTCGTCCAATCATTGGAAGCAGCGGCCCTGTTTGAAATTGAAAAAATGAAGCGCTTCCTCGCCGTGCTCGATACCATCATCACCGCCGCCCCGCTGCTTGGCATTCTCGGCACCGTTTCCGGCATCATCATTTCATTCGATCTGCTCGGCGATGCGGGCATTGAAGACCCGAAAGCCGTCACTGGCGGAATTGCGCAGGCGCTGATCACGACCGCAACCGGGCTCTCCATTGCCATCGTCACCCTCCTGCCCTACAACGCACTGACGCGCAAAGTCGAAAAAGTCACCCGTCATCTGGAACAGCTGGTTACGTGCTACGAGGTCACCGTCCAGAAAGGCCAGGAAAAGTCATGCGGCTGAGCTCCGGATATGAAGCGAAGAAGGCCCGGGTTGAAATGCTCCCGCTGATCGACGTGGTGTTTCTGCTACTGGTCTTTTTCATCTATGCCATGGTCTCCATGGTCGTGCATCATGGCATTAAGGTGGACCTGCCCAGTGCCGGCACCGCCTCAATGGAACAGAATGATTACATCTCCATCTCCATCGACGCAGAAAACGGTTTATTTCTGAATAAGGAACCCGTCGAAGCAGAAGGCCTCGCCGGACGCGTACAACTCCTGCGCGGCCAATCGAATAAACCAGTCTTCATTGACGGCGATTCTAAAGCCGATCTAGGCCTCGCTATTGAGCTGCTGGACGATCTTAAAAAAGCCGGAATTGAGGAAATTTCCTTCTCGTGCAAAAAAGAAACTCCATAATTAACGTTCCGCTGATCGGCGGAATTGCACTCTCCATTGCCGTGCATGCGGCCGCGCTTTACAGCCGGGGCACCTCGCACACACCGCCAACACCGAAACTGGATGCAGGGCGAACGGTGGTACAACTGACTCTAATTCCCTCTATCGCCAACCAGCCCGCCCCACCCGAACCGGTTACCGAGCCGGAACCCGTTCAGGAAATGGAGCCGCACCCCGAGCCGGTCGTGATTCCCGTTTCCCCCGTTCAGATTCCTCTACCGGAACCGATTCCAGAGCCTGTTGTTGAAAAACAAGCCGAGCCGGAGCCCGAACCCGTCGTTGAACCTGAGCCCCTAATGGAACAGCGACCCCAGCAGGTCGAGTCCATAGAACAGGAGGCAACTCTCATCGAAGACAAGGGTGTCATTACCGACGCCCAACCCAGCCAAGGCATCGTTGCCTCCTATCCACGCATCTCCCAGCGGCGCGGAGAAGAAGGCACCGTAACGCTCTCCATTCAGGTTATGCCCAACGGGAAAGCCGGCAAAATATCTATTGTTAAATCGTCCGGATCAAACCGACTGGATGACGCGGCCATCAAAGCCGCAAAAAAATCGAGATACACCCCCGCCGAGCAATTCGGCAGGCCCATCGAATCCACTCTGATCCAACCCATAACCTTTAAGTTGACCCGACACTGATGATTAAACGCTTCCTCTTTCTTTTCACCCTGCTTCTTCTGGCCGGTTGCGGCAAGGCCCCCGAACGGGCCCGGCCGGCATCCACACCCCAGCGGATCATCTCGCTGGCGCCCGACATTACGGAAATTATTTATGCACTCGGGCTGGGCGATAAGCTGGTCGGAGCCACCACCTACTGCACCTACCCCGAAGCGGCCGCAAAAATTCCAAGGGTTGGAGGCTTCGGACAGTTTAACTTTGAAGCCATCGTTTCTCTCAAGCCCGACCTCGTCATTCTCCACTGGAAATACGAAGCAGAGAAGGCCCGGCTCGACAGCCTGGATATTCCCTATCTGGAAACGCGCACCGAATACATGGAAGATATCATCAGCTCCATTCAAAAAGTCGGCAAAGCATGCGGCGCTTCCACGGAAGCCAAAGCTCTCATCAACGACATCAACACGCGCATTTCCAACCATCGGAAAACCGATCACGAACGCGCCCGCGTGCTGGTTACCTTTGGCGGCGACGCGGCCGCACTGGAACAAATCTATGC
Source organism: Pontiellaceae bacterium B12227 (assembly GCA_029432775.1). Classification (GTDB taxonomy): domain Bacteria; phylum Verrucomicrobiota; class Kiritimatiellia; order Kiritimatiellales; family Pontiellaceae; genus Pontiella. The sequence goes on from JAROAZ010000006.1 coordinate 138,001, forward strand.
CTTTGGAGCGGACTGCCTGCACAACGAACTGCTCGAGCTGGCGGGTGGCACCAACGTTGTCCGGAATCAGCTCTCCTTCTCCACCCTCTCCAAAGAAGCGGTGATCCGGCTCAACCCCGATGTTATCATCCAGCTCGCTCCGGGCACCGAGGTGCCGGAAGATCCTTCCAAACCCTGGAAAGAACTATCCGGCATCAGCGCCGTCAAAAACAACCGGATCTATGTCCTCACCGGAGACCACACCTGCATTCCCGGCCCGCGCTTCATTCAGATCCTTGAAGATTTTGCAGAGGTACTTCAAAATAATGAATAAAGCGATTATCCAGATTAAAGACCTGACGATCAGCTTTTCGGGAAACGAGATTCTGAAGGGCGTGTCGCTGGATATCGGCGAAGGCGAATATGTCTCCATTATCGGCCCGAACGGAGCCGGAAAGACCACACTCATCAAATGCATTGCCGGCATTTACAGCGACTGGAAAGGCGCTATCCAAATCGATGACCAGCCCTATGCAAAACTCACCAGTCGCGATCTTGCCCGCCTGCAAAGTTATGTTCCACAGGCGGAAGGCCGCACCAATCCGTTGACGGTGGAAGAGTTTGTGGCAACCGGTCGCTATCCGCACCTCTCCGCTTTCACCTCCATGAAGCAGGCCGACTATCAGGCTGTTGATCACGCCCTTGAACTGGCGGGATTGACTGACCTCCGGAAACGAAAAATCGCGACGCTCAGCGGCGGAGAACGGCAGATGGCCTTCATTGCCGCCGCACTCGCCCAGGAAACAAAGATCCTCCTGCTGGACGAACCCTCCACCTTCCTTGATTACCGGCATCAGGCCAACGTGGCCGGATTGCTGAAATCAGCCTGCCGGGAAAACGGCATCACGGTGATTGCGGTACACCACGACATCAATACGGCCTCAGAATGCAGCGACCGCATTCACGCCATCAAAGAGGGGCGCCTTGCTTTCAGCGGAACCGCGGAAGAAACCTTAAATCCGGAGCTGCTGAAGACGATATACGAAACCGATTTTACCACCACCCCCTCCCCCCATCGCCCCCTCCCTTTTGTCTCGCTGGGAGGTCAACCATGAAACGCTCCTTGATTTCACTTGGAGCACTGCTTGTTCTCGCGCTGGCCACCTTGCTGCTCAGCCCGTTATTCGGCATGGAATTTATTCCACTGAATGCCACCGGGCAGGAGAAAGAAATTCTGTTCGGCATCCGCATGCCGCGCGTCTTCTGTGCCTTTTCGGCCGGCGCCATGCTGGCCCTCAGCGGTATGTCGTTCCAGGCACTCTTCCGGAACCCGCTTGCCACGCCCTTCACGCTCGGCGTCTCCAGCGGAGCGGCCCTCGGCGCTGCCATCTTTATCCGCTTCGGGCTGGCCTTCAGCATCCTCGGCATGTCCGGCACCTCCATGGCCGCCTTTGTCGGAGCACTGCTTTCCATCCTGCTGGTTTACGGCCTCACCAAACTTAAAGGCGGGTTCTCGACTCCCACCTTATTGCTCTCCGGCATTGCGATCAGCTTTTTCTTTTCCAGCCTGATTCTGTTCATTCAATACATCAGCGGGCTGACGCACTCCTTCCGCATTGTGCACTGGATGATGGGCACACTCTCCACGGCCGACTTTCCCAAGCTCTGGAACCTGCTGCCCTTCCTGGGAGTCGGCGGATTGCTACTCGCTTTCCTGCACCGAGAAATGAACCTGTTTATGGTCGGCGAAGACATTGCCATCAGCCGCGGCGTGAATACCGGACTGGTGAAAAAACTCATCTTCCTGGCCGCCTCACTGATGGTCGGCGGCGTCGTGGCCATCTGTGGGCCGATCGGATTCGTGGGAATGATGTCGCCGCACATCTGCCGCCTGCTGATCGGAGCGGACCACCGCTTCCTGACCCCGGCCACCTTCCTGTTCGGAGGAATTTTCCTGACTCTCTGCGACACCCTCACCCGCGTGCTCTCGGGCTGGAGTGGCGGGGCAGAACTTCCGGTCGGCGTACTCACCGCCCTGCTCGGCGGCCCCTTCTTCATCCTGCTCCTGCTGAACCGCAAGGGCGGCCTGGATCTGTAACGACAGGATTATTAAATGACAGGATCATTTTCACCCCCCCGGAATTTGAAAGACCGGTTTCATCTACTGGACTTCCAAATCATGAAGTATGCCTTTGACATCCATACCAGAATGGGCAATTCCCTGGATGAAGAAACCTATCAAAATGAACTCCTCCATCTCATCGGCCGAAATGGAATACAGGTTCAGAAGGAAGTTCTGCTCCCCATAGAATTCGGGGTATTTAGAAAAGACTACTTCATCGATCTACTGATCGAAGATGAACATATCTATGAGCTGAAAGTGTTGCCAGGCCTCACCAACCAATGTCGTAGCCAAACGATCAACTATCAACTCATTGCTGAAAAACCATATGGCAAACTGATTAACTTTGGAGCTTCATCTGTCGAACATGAATTTTCCACAAGCACATTAACCAAAGCGGAACGGAAGGTCTTCACGACTGATCTGACGGATTGGGATGAGGCGCTCGACCCTGGCCGGTCCTTCTTAAACCTCGTCAGCGAGCTACTCACAGATTGGGGTACCCGACTGGATCCGGTGTTATATTCCGAAGCGCTTCTGGCTCATCTACCCGAAGGAATAGAAACTCGAATCGAAATCATTTCTGATGGCCGTCCCGTCGGTTCCAAACGGGTTCGACTGGCCAGACAAAATATCGCGTTCAAACTAACGACCTCTAAAAAGCCCAATCCCCTGAAGATCCAGTTCCAGAAATTTATCAATCACACCAATCTTAATGCCCTGCTTTGGGTCAACCTCAACCAGAATAAAGTCACGTTCTGCACCTTGATAAAAAAATGATCCTGTCATTTCATCATCCTGTCCTATGAACCAGAACCAATCTCATCAAGCTATTGCCTTTCTCGGCACGGGGTCGGATGTGGGCAAGAGTATTGTCGTTACGGCTATTGGCCGGATTTTCAAAAACCTCGGCTATTCCGTTGCACCGTATAAAGCGCAGAACATGTCGAACAACTCCTATGTCACGCTAGAAGGCGGAGAGATGGGACGCGCCCAGGTGGTACAGGCGGAGGCCTGCGGGATTGAGCCGCACACGGATATGAATCCCGTGCTGCTGAAGCCCAACACCGACATCGGTGCTCAGGTGGTGCTTCAGGGAAAAGTAATAGGCAATGCGTTGGCGGCGGACTACTTTAAAGATACCTCTTTAATTCGGCAACCGGCGTTCCAATCATTGGAACAATTGAAGGCCGCGCACGATCTGATTGTCATCGAAGGAGCCGGCTCCTGCGGCGAAGTGAATCTGCGCTCGCGCGACTTTGTAAATTTCGAAACCGCGCACGCGGCCGACGCACCGGTCATCCTTGTTGCTGACATTGACCGTGGCGGCGTCTTTGCCCAACTGATCGGAACACTGAACGTGATCCCTGAAGCAGACCGGAAACGCATCGCGGGCTTCATCATCAATAAGTTTCGTGGAGATCCCTCGCTGTTTGATGACGGCATCCACTATCTGGAAAAGGAAACGGGCCTTCCGGTGCTCGGGTTGATTCCCTACTTCCGCCACATCGAAATTGATCCGGAAGACGGGCTTCCTTTGGAAACGGTCATTGATCCTCCCACCGGACCGTTGCCGGGGAAAATCAACATTGCCTGCATCCGTCTGCCGCACATCTCCAACTTCACGGACTTTAATCCGCTGATCCGCAATGACGCCGTCTCCTTCCACTATCTTTCCAAACCTCGGAAACTTGAGGGCTATGATGCGCTGATCCTGCCCGGCACCAAAAACGTCCGCTTCGATTTACAATGGCTGAAAGACAAGGGGTGGGCAGCACCGATTGCAGATTTTCAGGGTCATGTACTCGGTATCTGCGGCGGCTTTCAAATGCTGGGAAAAACAGTTAACGATCCTCATGGCGTCGAAGGCGACGCGGGCAACACCTCGGGCTTCGGGTTGCTGGATATTGAAACGGTACTGGAGAAAGAAAAGGTGCTCTCCCGCTCTCAGGGTCATCTAGCGGACGGGACACCGATTGACGGCTATGAAATCCATATGGGCCGAACGACCCTAGGGCCGGATGCCTCTCCTCTGGTTTCCGTGGAAAGTCGCAACCTGGAATCGGTCAACGATACCGACGGCGCCGTTTCCAATGATTGGAAAGTCATGGGATCCTATTTTCACGGCCTGTTTGATTTCCCGGAATTCCGCAACCGGTTTCTGCAAATCCTGAATCTGGATTATGAAACCGAAGACGTACAGAAAGCACGTGATTTTAAAGAGAGCCAATACGATCTGCTTGCCGAACACTTTGAACAATATCTGGATATGGAAAAGCTTTGTGCGATTGCTTTCGATCCCATTTGAGGTATCATTCGGCTATGAATTTAATTGATGAAAAGGAGCAGATACTGCTCGACGAACTTCGTTCCTATGGAGCCATTGCGGTGGCGTATTCCGGCGGGGTTGATTCCACCTATCTGGCTGACTGCGCGCATGAGGTGCTGGGGCACGATGCCATGATGGTGATTGCCGACTCCCCTTCGATTCCCCGCGATGAATTGCAGCAGGCCATCGATATGGCGACCGAACGCGGCTGGAACCTGCGGATTATTAAAACCGAAGAGCATCTCAAGGATGATTATCTTGAGAACAAAGGCGACCGCTGTTTCCACTGCAAAAATGAACTTTTTACCAAGATGGAAACCATCCTCTCCGAGTTTGGTGACATTGTGCTGGCTCACGGCGCCATCGAAGATGACAAAGGCGATGTCCGCCCGGGTACCCAGGCGGCTGCAAATCACTGCGTGGTGGCTCCTTTGCAGAATGCCGGCTTGTTTAAAAAAGAGATTCGTGTGCTGAGCGAACGTCGCGGACTTCCAACAGCTGGAAAAGCTTCCTTCGCCTGCCTGGGCTCACGTTTCCCGACCGGAACACGCATTGAGCTCGAGGCTATGACACAGGTGGAAAAAGCCGAGGCCATTCTGCGGGCGCGCGGATATAACCAATACCGTATCCGGCACCACGACGACCTCTGCCGCATTGAGATTGACCAGGCCGATTTTGATAAGCTGATGGATGAACGAATCGAGATCGTCAGCGCCATCAAAAAGGCCGGCTATAAATTCGTAACGCTCGACCTGAGTGGATATTCGATGGGATCGAGTGCTTAGTCAGACCGGGAGTAAGGTTAGGAGCAAGATTAAGACAGGACCTAATCATACTCTTACTCTTTCAGATCGCTGATCTAGTAACACCAACGGGTGCTGTAGCGATAGCGTTTCCAGAGTTTGGGGCGGCGGACCGAGGATACACCGAGCCGGGTATTTTTCAGTGGGGGAGCCGGTGTCCCCTCCGGAACCGGCTGGCCACTGAGCAGACCCACCACCTGCTCCTGCACCTCTTCCAGCTTATCCAGCTTGAGTTCGGGATCGATGACCATGAAACTTTCGTTGGTCTTCTTATGCTCGTAGACGCGAAGACGGCGGCCGTCTTCCATCTTGCTTACGTCGCGCTCAACCAGCAACTTCTTGCGCTCGAGCATGACGGTCAGAATGAAGATCGCATTCAGATCCTCTTCATTCTCCATCGCGATGAGGCGACGCAGCAGCGATTCAACATTCTCTTTTTTCACTGCCTCCTCTTCGGGCGGTGGCGGAACAATGAAGGTGGTTTTCCAGGAGCTCAGGCCGTGCTTGTTTTTATTCCAGCACTTCTTGCACAGGTCCTGACGGATGTACTGGTTTTCTTCAAAAACCAGCTTCGAGAACAGTTTTTCTTTGTCCTCGAATGCACATTCACATACGGAACATGCTTTAGCACATTTCTGCACCCGCCAGTTATCGATGTTTTCACGTCCCATAATTCTAATCCCCGAATAAGAGGCCGCCTGAAGGCGGAACTACGAACCAGCTTCTTCCTTTTCCCAAATGGTGTGGCGCTGCTGCCAGAAATAGACCACGCCCGACCAGGCGGTAATTACGGCAGCTCCAACACCGAGCCACCAGGCAAACGAAGTTCCAGGCATTGGAAGATACGCGGAATCCCAGATAAGGCCGAAGAAATAGAGGCAAATGGCCAGCATCTGAACCGTGGTCTTGATTTTACCCCAGGGACCGGCAGGCATCACGATGCCTTTTTCAATCATCAGCAACCGCATTCCGGTTACCATAAACTCACGGGCAATAATGACCACGACCATCCATGCCGTAATGCTGCCGAGCTCCACAAAACCGACAAAAGCCGCGCAGACCAGCACCTTGTCGGCCAGCGGATCCATCAGTTTCCCGAATGAAGTAACCCCGAAAAAGTTGCGCGCCAGATAGCCGTCGAGCGCATCGGTGATACTGGCAATGATAAAGATGGCCAGTGCTGCAATGCGTGCATACGGGAAATCGAGCGTCATGCAAACCATCATGACCGCCGTCATCCAGAAGCGGCTCATGGTAAGGTGATTCGGTAGATCTTTCATTCAGTCTCTCTTTTTAAAGTTCCAATGATTGGAAGTTATTTTTTATCCACTTCCACAACACCCGGCTTGGCCAGATATGCATCAGGGACGCCATCGGCAATTACAGCATGTTCCATCGAGGCAGCGCCACCGGCCACAGTCGTCGGCTCGGTTGTATCTTCATCAGCACATTGGGTGACGCTGAAAATGATAATAGCAATGAGTACAATTGCGCCGACGGCAGAATAGATGGCCTTCCAGGGGAGACCGGAATCCGACATCCCCGATACGGCCGCATTGACCTCAGCAAAAACGGCCTTCGGCCCGTTCCCGTTATTTTTTGACGCACTTGGTGCCGGAGCACTGCTTACATCGACCGGAACGTGATCGGCCTTCGCCAGATTCAGACGGGTTTCCTCGCTCAGCTGCGTCTTGGATTTCGGAGCGTGCTGGGAGATGTATTCATCCACCAGCGGATGGGCATCAATACCGAGATATTGCGCATACATTCGAATAAAACTCTTCGCATAAACCGGAGCAGAGAGTGCGCCGAAATCATCGGCCTCCATGGCTTCGATAAACTTTGACAGGATCTTGGTAGCCTGACCGGCCTCGGACACACTGACTCCTTTGGCCTGGCGCGCGGCTTCCAGCCGCTGCCCGATGGTTCCTATACTAAGACTCGCTTGTTCCATCTTCTGTGGCTCCTGTGTTCTGGGGAATCTCCCCGTCTAAATCGATTAAAATTTCCCGCGGCCCCGCCCCATCCGGCGGACCGATCACCCCGCGCTCTTCCAACAGATCCATCACCCGGGCGGCGCGAGTGTAGCCAATGCGCAGACGACGCTGCAGGGATGAGGTTGATGCACGCTTGGTCTGGCGAATCACCTCCATGGCCTGCTCAACAATATCATCATCGCCGCCATTATCCATTTCCGGCAGATCCGTACTCGGCTTTTCAATTTTCTCGTGAATCTCTGTAATGAACTCGGGCTTACTCTGCTCTTTCCAGTAGTTGGTGACGTTGTCGATTTCTGAATCGCTGGTGAAGGCCCCCTGCGACCGGATCAGTTTATCCGACCCGGGCGGCAGCACGAGCATATCGCCTTTGCCCAGCAGGGCGTCAGCCCCCATGCGGTCCAGAATGGTTCGACTGTCCACCTTCTGGGAAACCTTAAAGGCAATTCGCACGGGAAAGTTGGCTTTGATGGTACCGGTGATGACTTTAACGTCCGGGCGCTGCGTGGCGAGAATCATATGAATGCCGGCCGCACGGGATTTGGCGGCCAACCGGGCAATGCCCGCTTCGATCTCGGCCTGAGCCACCGCCATCAGGTCGGCCAGCTCGTCAATTACAATGACGATGTAGGGCAGCTTTTCAGGAATGGAATCCTTCTTCTTTTCGGGATTATCCACCACGGTTTCTTCGCCGAACAGCTCCTCCTGCTTCACCACAACCCGTTCGTTGAAACCAGTCAGGTCGCGAACGCCGGCCTGGCGGAACCATTTGAAGCGGCGCTCCATTTCGTCGATCGCCCATTTGAGGCCCAGCGCCACTTTCTTGGCATTGGTGATGACCGGCACCACCAGGTGCGGCAGATTGTTGTACTGATGAAATTCCACCGTCTTCGGGTCGACCAGAATCATGCGCAGATCGTCCGGCGAATGCTTCATCAGCAACCCCGTCAGAATGGAGTTCATACAGACCGATTTACCGGCGCCGGTTGCACCGGCAATGAGCAGATGCGGCATCTTGGCCAGATCGTAGACCATGGTATCGCCGCTGACATCTTTACCCAGCACCAACGGCAATGCACTTTTACCACCGCGAAACGGCGGACTTTCAATCATATCGCGGAAGAAGACCGCCTGGCGGGAAGTATTCGGCACCTCCACACCGCAAACGCCCTTTCCGGGAATTGGAGCCTGAATACGAATACTCTCGGCATGCATTTTCAAAGCAATATTATCGGACAGCGCTTTAATCCGCTCTACCCTCACACCCGGTGCAGGCAGGATTTCGTAGCACGTCACCACAGGCCCCTGCTGTACGCCGGTCACCTTGGCTTCCACCCCGAACTCTTCGAGCGTGTCCTGCAGCACTTGTGCTGTGTCTGCAACCTGGGAGGACGACATGCCCTTTTCCTGCGGAACAGCGGGGTCGAGCAAATCCATCGGCGGCAGCTTATAGTCGTGCACCTCGGTTTCCAACGTGGCGGTAAACGCACCGTCTTCAGCAGCCTCTTTTTTCGGTTTGGCCTCCTTCTTCGGAGTCAGCACCACCGGTTCACGCTTAGGTTTCGGATCGGGCTTCTTCGCGCTTTTCTGCTGCGCTTCCACCATGGCTTTGATATCCACCGCATCAGCCTTTTCCGCCACAACCGGTTCCGGCTCAGGAGTCGGCTTGGGCTTGCGGGGCGTCCGCTTGCGTTTAGGTTTGATGACCTTCACTTCGGGCTCTTTTTCCTCGAACATCTCTTCCGGTGAGGGCTTTTCAATTTTGATTGCTTTGACCTTTTTCCAGAGCACTTTGCACAGCTCGACGATGTGCAGGTCCAGCATGCGGACGACGGCAATGAAAAACAGAACAAAGAAAACAATCCCGGCGCCGGCGTGACCGATCCAGAATCCCAGCGACCGCTGTGCCAGCACCTCGCCCATCAAACCGCCGGGCGTGCCGATATTGAGCCGTTCAACAGTGCCCATCCAGAACTGCTCGTTCATATCGACCAGTCCAGCCAGACAGAACAGCGCCAGAATGAACCAGAGCAGACGGGGATAAATTTTGCGGGCCGACCAGAAAACCGAGGAGACTCCAATCCACAGGATACAGAACGGAATAACAAATCCGGCCACCCCGAAATGCATGAAACAGGCATAGGCCGTTCTGGCCCCGAACGGACCGATCCAGTTATGGGATCCAGGCTCATTTGTAAACGCACCGATATCAGCGGGATTATACGAAAGAACGCCCAATAGGAGCATTAAACCAACGGTCCCCACCAAAATCCCTGCAATCTCTCGCCACCCCGAACGAACGGGCTCTTCTGTCTTCGTTTTTGCCATTGCGGGAATATAGAGGAAATGCCCTCTCCAAATCAAAACATTGGAAGGGCTAAATGAGTCAATCGGTGGAAAGTGCTGATTACACGTAATTTTTGCATGACCGCCCGTTCCTGTGTATTCTCGGAAATCTCGGATTAAAATATGGAGGTAATGATGGATCGCCACGAAAAAATTGATTATGTCGAGTTTTCGACGCCCGACCCGGAAAACACCAAAGCCTTTTTCTCGCAGGTATTTGGATGGAAGTTCACCGACTACGGCCCGGATTATTGCGACAGTCCGGACGGCGGTATCATGACCGGTTTTTTCAGAGGCGACCGAAAATCAACCCAGGAAACGGGAGGTGCACTGCTTACCTTTTTCAGCACAGATCTGGAGGCCACGCAGGAAAAGATCAAAGCCGCGGGCGGGAAAATCATCAAACCCATTTTTCCCTTCCCCGGCGGACGGCGCTTCCAATTCCTGGAACCCGGCGGCAACGAATTCGCCGTCTGGTCGGATCAGGGACTTTAAATGAAACGTTGGCCCCACCTCGTTCTCTGCTCAGTACTGGCCTCGGCTGCCGAAGCGCAGACCAACATTGAGCAGATTATCCGCTCCGAAAATATTGCCGGAGCATATGCATCGATCATCAACTTCGCCACAGAGCCCGATATTTCCGCAGCGAAACTGAAGATTGATGCCGACCTGCCCGAGGAGGATGAACTTCGAATCGTAAAATTCCCGCTGCGCAAGGAATTCACACTGGATAACAGGCAATGGAAACCGGTTATCCAGGGAACCCTCTCCCGGCTCGAACTGAGGTCCTCCCTGCCCGCTTTCGCCGGCGAAACCATTGACGGAACCTGGACTTCCTACAGTGCAACGCTCGGCGGCGGCGTCCGCATTCCCCTTTCCAAACATTGGAACATCCTCCCGGCAGTTGACGGCGGCTATGCCTACCTGAAAAGCGAAGCGGAATACGGCCCGGTTGGCGAAGCAGTCCTGAAACCGATTCTATCCGGCAAACTCTACGACTGGGAGGCTCATGCCTGGACCCTCAGCGCGCATTTGGCCCTGCTTTACAATCAGACCTTCCGGAAACTGGAAATCGATGCCCACCTCAGCGGAACCGTCAGCCACATACAAAGCTTTCACACCACCTCTGATCTACAGGAATTTGAGGAAAGGATCGGAACCATTACCATCAAAGCAGACGCAACCCATCCTTTAGGCTTCTCCATCCTGAACTGCCCGATATTCGGAGTGGCTCATCTGGGGCACAGCTCATTGGTTTCGGATAGCGAGGTAAACCTCGGGTTCAGATTCCTGAATGAAGCCGGCTTCTCGCTCAAAACGGACATCTCCCACTATGGCACTCCCATAAAAAGTCTGAGCCTCGGAGCCATGGTCCTCTGGGGAGATCATGTCGGCGGCTGGAAAATTCTTACGACCTACCGCTTCTAGTCCGGAATACAGAACCTCCCGAAAACGCCGAACAAACCAGCGCCCTAGAGTGAGTCCTTATGCTTTTTAAGCAACCCGCGGAACTGATCATACGTCAAATCGAGCAATTCCGCCGCCCGGCGCTGGCTGAAACGGGCCCGCTCCAGCGCCGACCGCACAAGTTGTATTTCATGCTTCCGAATGGATTCCTTGAAGCCCCCCTCCATCTCCGATGCCTCCTCTGCACTGCTTCCAGACATTGGAACTTCTTGCGAACCCTGAACCACACCGTCGCTCAGCGGTTCAAAGGGATAGGGAGAAACAAATGGATTAAAGACAGCCGAATCAATCAATCGCCCCTCCGCCTGATACACCGCCCGCTCAACCACGTTCTTTAACTCCCGGACATTACCCTTCCAGGCATGCCGCTCCAGCTGATGAATCAGTTTGCGGCTGAAACGCGGCACCTCGTCATGGCCCAGCTCAAACGCCATACGGCCTGCAAAATGATCTGCCAAAAGCATGATATCTTCGCGCCGGCTCCGCAGCGGCGGAAGAAACAGGACCTCAAAAGAAAGGCGATCCAGTAAGTCCTGCTTAAACTCATTTTTCTGCGCCATCGCGAGCAGATCGACATTTGTTGCCCCGATGATTCGGACATCCACCTCAATCGGCTCGGTGCCACCAACACGCTCGAACGAGCCATATTCCACCACGCGCAGAATTTTCTCCTGAACCGGTTTGGGTATGGTGCCGATTTCATCCAGAAACAAGGTTCCCCCGTCCGCCAGCTCAAAGCGGCCGGATCGCTGTTTTTCCGCTCCGGTAAACGCTCCTTTTTCATGACCGAACAGCTCGGACTCGATCAACGATTCCGAAAGCGTCGAGCAATTCAGCGTAACCAAGGGGCCGTCCCAGCGCTGCGAAAGGAAATGGAGCCGGTTGGCGGCGAGCTCCTTGCCCGTGCCCCGCTCGCCAATCAGCAATACGGGGCGGTCCACCGGAGCCACCTTCGCCAACCGCGCCTGAAATTCCAGAAATGACTCCGACTGACCCAGCGCCTCGATTGAACTTGCGGATAATGAACCCATTTTTGGCCTTTTTTACTTATTTATGGTTTATATAACCTTTTACGCGAAAGATGTCAAATTACACAAACCACTGCATATATGTGCATTATGAATAATACCGTGATGGCACAGATTCTGTTATTAGGAATTTAACCTTTAACCAGGAGATTAAAATGGGCATTTTCACCAGATTTAGAGATATCGTAAATTCAAACATCGGCGCCATGCTGGACAAAGCGGAAGATCCGGAAAAGATGATCAAAATGATGATCCGCGAAATGGAGGATACCCTGATCGAGCTTAAATCTTCCTGCGCCGGCGTAATCGCCAACTGCAAAAAACTCGAGCGCCGGAAAAACGAGATTGCCGACCAACTCACCCTTTGGAGCAAACGCGCCGAACTGGCTGTCAACAAGGGACGGGATGATCTCGCCCGCGAGGCCCTCCTCGAAAAGCGGCGCCTGACCGAACAGGTCGACGCGCTCGGAAACGAGCTAAGAGAACTCGTCGACCTGATCGATCAATACAAACACGACATCAGCGAACTCGAAAACAAGCTCAACAGCGCCCGCGAGAAAAAACGCACACTGGTCGAGCGCCACAAACACGCCAACGGAAAGAAACGAGCTCAACAGGGCATCCGCAAATACAACAGCTCCAACTCCTTCGAACGTTTTGAAAAAATGGAAAGTCGCATTGACCAAATGGAAGCCGAAGCCGACCTGATCAATCCGAAAGGCAAGCCGAGTATCGAAGAAGAGTTTTCACAACTGACCACCGACGACGAACTGGAAAAAGAACTGGCCGAGCTGAAGAAGTCCCAATACGATAACACTTCAGATTCAGATCAATAATCCAGACCGATCAGGGAGCGCGCTTTATGAATATAGGACTTATAGCAGTGGTAATGGCACTCGGCATCCCGATGGTGGCAATCATTTGCGGAACCATTGCCTCCATCGTCGGAAAAGATGCCACCCGGAAAGATGATCCCGAGCAGGCCAGAATGATTCAGGAAATCTACAACAGCCTGGAACGTATGGAACGCCGCGTCGATTCGCTGGAAACCATTCTTGATGATACCGCAAAAAAGGAGTCACACCATGACCACGGATTCCAATAAACGGGGCGGCCCCTACAAATCACGCAGCGGCAAAGTATGCGGCGTATGCGCTGGACTCGCCGAACACTTCGGCATCTCTCCGTTCTGGCTCCGCATCGGCGTAGTCATCCTCTTCCTGTCCACCGGAATATGGCCCACTCTGATCCTCTACTTTGTTGCTGCGATGATCATGAAGCCTAAGCCATCACAACCATTGAAGAGCAACGACGAAGCCAATTTTTACGATGCCTACGTAAAATCCCCCAATTACACGATTCATCAAATCCACGCGAAATTCATGAACCTCGACCGGCGGATTCAGCGGATTGAAGATGCCGTAACCGCCCGCGGCTACGACTGGGAGCGACGATTTAACGCTTAAACAGACCCGACCGGTAAAAGGCCAGCTCGGCGATCGAGGCTTTGATATCGAACAGCGCATCATGCGCATTAGCCGCATCAATGCCGCCGCCGGGGAAATACCGATTGAGCTCATCGACGCTCTCTTTATCGAACGCGGCTTTGTCCATCAGATCCTGCCATTGGATCTTAATAGTGGAAACATCCAGCAGACGGTAGTGCAGGCGACTTCCAAACATTGGAAGAAAACGGCGCATCAGATACCAATCATTATGAACACTGTTACCGGCAAGCACCGGGCGGTCGCCAATGGAATCAAACGGCGTTCCGGCATATTGGTCGAGCAGCGCTGCGATCCGCCCATCAGCCTCTTCCAGCGTGACCGCTTCCTCAGACCGGCACTGCGCAACGAGTCCGGAAAGATGCTCCTCCACCCATTCACTGACCTGCTCACCCTCTTCCAGTTTAATACAAAGGTTCAGGTCGGCCGATTCGGGATGCATGCGGTTCAGATCGGTATCGGTAATAATGACCGCCACCTGAAGCAGACGGGCGGCTTCCAGCTCCAACGAGGTAAACTCGGCATCGAACCAGACATAGGCGGAAGTTTTCTTGGTTTCATTTGCAGACATAAGGATCTCCCAAAAATTGAGCCACAGATAAACACAGATTTCCAATGATTGGAACTCCTGCTGAAAAAGAAAAAGGGATGGCGACCGCCATCCCTTCCCGATCTGCTCTTCCGAGCTGATCCATACTCTTCCGCAGCCTCTATTTAATCAGGCTGTGGGTGTCAAGCGCGATAACGAGCTCTTCGTTTGTGTGAATCTTCAGCGCCGTCACCCTGGAGTCTGCTGTGGTCAGCAAAGTCTCATTGGCTTCGTTTTTCGCCGTATCGACATCCACTCCCAGGAACGTGAAATTCTCAAGGATTTTTGCGCGGAGCATCGGGTTGTTTTCGCCCACACCGGCCGTAAAGACAATGCAATCAACGCCATTCATGGCCGCGGCATAGGACCCGATATACTTCTGAATGCTGTAACAGAACATTTCGATGGCCATCTGGCAGTCTTTATCGCCGGCCATGGCACTTTCAACATTGTCGCGCATATCGGATTTCCCAGAGATGGCCAACAGGCCACCCTGCTTGTTCATCATCGTGCTGACCTGCGCCGGCTTAAGTTCCTGCGATTCCATGATGTGCAGCGGAACATAGGGATCAAGCGTGCCGGAACGGGTGCCCATAATGATGCCGTCGAGCGGCGTGAACCCCATGGAGGTGTCCACAGAAACACCGTCCATGAAGGCCGCAAGGGAGCCACCGTTACCAAGGTGACAGGTGATAATCTTCAGATCTTTCAGGTCCTTGCCCAGCTCATCGGCTGCTTTCTGAGCAACATAGCCGTGAGAGGTGCCGTGGAATCCATATTTACGGATCTTATAGTTAGTATACTGCGCACGCGGCAATGCATACATGTAAGCCTTTTTCGGCATGGACTGATGCACAGCCGTGTCGAATACAGCAACCTGAGGCATGTCTGGCAGCAGCGATGCCATGGCTTTAATGCCCATCAGGTTCGGCGGGTTATGCAACGGAGCCAGCATGGAGTTGCGCTCAATCGCCTTTATGACTTCACGGTCGATAACAACAGAAGCGGTGAAATCCTCGCCACCGTGTACAACACGATGACCAACACCGCTCAATTCTTCAAGGCTCCCAATGACGCCGGTTTCGGCATCAGTCAGCTGTTTAAGAATCGCGTCAATCGCCACCTTGTGGTCGGCGAGGTCAACAAAGGTTTTTTCCTTACCCTCATCATTTTTTTCATAGGACAGCGTGGAACCGTCGATGCCGATGCGATCGGCCTGACCTTCGCACAGGGCATGAAACTGATCTTCGCCCTCTTTAGCATGATAGAGCTTGAATTTAATAGAGGAGGAACCGGAGTTAAGTACCAGAATTTTCATTATATTCTATTCCTGAAAGTTTATTTATCTGCCTGCAGGGCAGTAAGAGCAACGGTGCCGACAATGTCTTCAACATAGCAGCCACGGGAGAGGTCGTTGACCGGTTTATTCAGACCCTGCAGAACAGGACCGTACGCACCGGCTCCGGCAAGGCGCTGCACGAGCTTGTAGCCGATGTTCGCCGCGTTGAGGTCCGGGAAGATCAATACACGGGCATCGCCACCCAGCGGACTATCTGGAGCCTTTTTAGCGGCAACCCCGGGAACAATCGCGGAGTCGGTCTGCAACTCACCATCGATCACAATTCCAAGGTCTGGATATTCGGCATCAATCTTGGCTTTCGCCAGCTCGAGAGCGGACTGAACCTTTTCCACCATCGGGCATTTCCCGCCTGAACCATAGGAGGAGAAGGAGAGCAATGCCACCTTCGGAGGAATGTCATAGGCCATGGCAGAGATCGCGCTATCAACAGCTATGTCAGCCAACTGTTCCGCCGTCGGATCCACGACCAAAGCGCAGTCGGAGAAGATGTAGGTTTTATCATCCACATCCATAATAAAGAAACTGGAAACCGTGGCTCCCTTTTTTGCGGCCTTAATGACCTGAAGTGCGGGCCGAACCGTGTCGGCCGTTGAGTGGGCCGCTCCAGAGACCATACCGTCGGCATCGCCGGACTGCATAATCATGGTTCCGAAGTAACTAACCTGCTTGACCGTTTCCAATGCCTGCTCAGGCGTGATGCCCTTCGCTTTGCGCATTTCATAAAAAGTGTCTGCATATTCCTGCAGCTTATCCGATGTTTCCGGATTGATGACGTTAATGCCGTCCAGACTCCACCCCTTGGAAGCAAAGACGTCAGCTATCTGCTGCTCGTCGCCCAGGACAATGATCTTCGCAATTCCTTCGGAGTTGATGGTGTTGGCCGCCTCAAGGACGCGCTCATCGCTCCCCTCAGGCAGAACGATGCTACGTTGCTTAACCTTCGCGGCATCAATGATTTGCTGAATGAAAATACTACGTTCCATTGGTTATTTCCCCGTTATGTTCAATTTGTGCATCCCCAATTTTGCAAAAATCTCCGCAAAACGTATCACTTCGGTTTTTTCACGCAACCAAATTTTACAGATTTCGATGCCATTTCGAATTATCGCCCAGTACGGATTTTATATTTGCCTACACTTAGACTGAAACTCCGTAAAATATTACCTTATTGGGGAGAACATTTGTCACCTTTTCAAAATCTGACAAATAAAAAACCCCGCAGCCCAAAGGCGACGGGGTTTTGCAACGCTTGATGACTGAGATTTACTCAGCAGCAGCCTCAGCCACTTCTTCAGCCGCTTCTTCAGCAACCGGAGCAGCAATGGCTTCAGACCACTCCAGCAACACCATTTCGGAGCTGTCGGAAATACGACGCCCCAGCTTGATGATGCGGGTGTATCCGCCGTTGCGATCGGCAAAAACCGGCGCAACCACTTCGAACAGTTCCTTCACGGATTTTTCGTTCTTCAGTGTGGAGATCGCCTGACGACGATTCGCGAGCTCACCCTTTTTACCGAGGGTGACCATTTTTTCAGCCAGGCTGCGGGCAGCTTTAGCTTTCGGCGCAGTAGTCTTAATGCGCTTGTTATCAATCAGGGCGCAAACCAAGTTAGAAAGCAGCTCATTACGATGAGCACTGGTGCGTCCGAGTTTTACTGTTTTTTTACGATGTCTCATTGTTCCAACCTCTGGATAGTTTTTAAACTAGTCTTCGATGGACGAACTCTTCAGCAGGTCCGCATCAAATGTCATTCCGAGCGACAGTCCCATTTCCAGGATCTTCGCTTTAATTTCGTTCAGCGACTTCTTACCGAAGTTACGGTATTTCAGCATTTCGGCCTCCGTTTTCTGCGCGAGCTCACCAACGGTAGTAATGTTGGCGTTGTTCAGGCAGTTTGCGGCACGAACACTGAGTTCGATTTCGTTGACGCTGATGTTCAGCTTCTTACGCAGGCCTTCCTTCTCGAGGTCGATCTGCTTTTCGCTTTCCTCGAATTCGATCAGATCCTTATCGTAGGAAACAAATACATCGAGGTGGTGGCGCAGAATCGCGGCAGACATGGTCAGCGCATCGTCCGGGCTGACGCGGCCGTCGGTCCAGATTTCAATCACGAGCTTGTCATAGTCTGTACGGCGACCCACACGCGTGTTTTCAGTGGCGTATTTCACACGACGAACCGGGGAGAAAAGACAGTCGATCGGAATTACGCCGATTTCCTGATTTTCCTTTTTATTCAAATCAGCCGGGCAATAGCCGCGTCCGATGCGAACTTCCATTTCAGCTTCAAAAACGCCGCCTTCAGCGAGCGTGCAGATCACAAAATCAGGATTCAGAACGTCGACGGAATCAGGCGTCACGATATCGCCGGCGGTCACCTCACCAGGACCTTCAACCTTGATGCTTACCGTCTGTGTATCGCGGGCAAAGCTCTTGAAGAGCAGTTGCTTGATATTCAAAATGATGTCAGTAACATCTTCAGTTACGCCTTCGAGGCTGCAAAATTCGTGCGGGGCACCTTTAATTTTGACTGAAGAAACCGCTGCACCTTCGAGCGAAGAAAGCAACACGCGACGCAGGGAGTTCCCCATTGTACGCCCATAACCGCCTTCAAAAGGTTCAGCATAGAATTTACCGTAGTTTTCGGTGGAAACAGATTCGTCTTTAACAACCTGCTTCGGCATTTCAAAACGACCGAGTCGTGTAGCCATAATTTTATCCTCCCAGAACCGGGCATTAACCGATTCGTATGGTGTTTAATTTATTTTCGTGTAACACAAAAACAATGCTTCCAGGGACTGGAAGCATTGATCAAAAACAACAACCTTAAACGCGACGGCGTTTCGGCGGACGGCATCCGTTGTGCGGAATCGCTGTGGTGTCTTTAATCGACGTAACAGCAAGACCGGCGGACTGAATTGCACGTACAGCGGATTCGCGACCGGCACCCGGTCCCTGAACGCGTACTTCAACTTCAGACATGCCGTGGCTGATTGCAGTACGGGCAGCGTCCTGAGCAACCGTGGTGGCTGCGAAGGCGGTGCTCTTACGGGAACCCTTGAAGTTACAACGGCCAGCGCTGCTCCAGGACACCACGTTGCCGCGCATATCAGTGATGGAAACGATCGTGTTATTGAAAGTGGTTTTCACAAAAGCGATACCAACGGGAACGTTCTTCGAACCCTTCTTGCGCTTGATCGGCTCAATGACTTCGTCGGCGAGCAGGTCAGCTGCGGTAGGCAGACGGGATTTCTTTTCTTCTTCCGCCGGCGCTTCTGCCGGAGCAGCCGGAGCCGCTTCCGCTTTTTTCTCAGCAACAGCTGCCGGAGCCGCTGCTTCCACTTTTTCTTCGGTAGCCGCTGCCGGAGCCGCTGCTTCCACTTCTTCTACTTCAACTTTTTCTTCTGCCATGGGAATAATCCTTATTTACCGGCCTTGGCGGCGGAACGGGCTTCTTTACCACGAACTACACCAACAGTACGCTTCGCACCTTTGCGGGTACGGGCATTGGTTTTGGTACGCTGACCGCGAACCGGAAGACCGGCGCGATGACGACGTCCGCGATAGGAACCGATTGAAATGAGACGACGGACGTTGGCCGAAACCTCACGACGCAGGTCACCCTCAATGCGGTATTCATTTTGAAGCACTGCAACGAGACGCTGGATGTCATCATCCTTCATATCGTCAGCCTTCATTGCTGGGTCCAGCTTGGCCTTCTCGCAAATTTCTTTTGCGGTGGTCGGGCCGATGCCGTAAATGTAGCGAAGCGAATATTCCAGCTTCTTTCTACCTGGGATGTCTATACCGAGTACTCGTGGCATTGAAAAACTCCTTATTAGCCTTGGCGCTGCTTGTGGCGCGGGTTGGTGCAAATAATACGTACTACACCCTGACGGCGGACCACTTTGCACTGTTCACACATTCTTTTTACTGAAGCTCGTACTTTCATTATATCACTCCTGGTTGATCACCAGACGCCCTTGCGACATATCGAAGGGCGACATTTCTACAGTAACCGTTTCACCCGCTGCCGGGTGTTTACAACCGAAATCCTTGCGCCTTAAAAACGCCACGAAACGGTGTCCGTTACTTAGTTCTGCGTCAAAAGCGTGTTTGTCTATCACGGACAACAAGCACGCGTCTAGTAAATTTGTCTCTTTTTTATCCACTACGAATCCAAATCGGGAATCGTTAGAATCTCAGCTTTTTCCCTACCAACGGCAATGGTGTGCTCAAAGTGAGCCGAAGGAAGCCGGTCCTTCGTTACTACAGTCCATCCATCACCGAGGGTTTCAGTCTTATGAACCCCCAGATTAATCATGGGTTCAATGGCGAATGTCATTCCTGCTTTCAACACCGGACCACGGCCGGGAGGGCCGTAATTCGGAATCTGCGGATCTTCATGCATTTCACGACCTATGCCGTGACCGACAAAATCGCGTACCACTGAAAACCCAGCATCCTCCGCCACTACCTGACAGGCATTGGAGATATCCGACAACCGATTACCTTCAACCGCCATTCCTATAGCCGCCTGAAGACATTCCTGTGTAGTATCGAGAAGACGCTGCACTTCCGGATCAATTCGGCCTGCCGCTACCGTTACTGCGGTATCGCCGACAAAGCCGCCGAAAACAAGACCGAAATCAATACTAACCACATCCCCTTCATTAATCACCCGCCGGCCCGGCACACCATGCACCACCTCTTCATTTACCGAAGAGCAAATGTGCCCGGAGAATCCGTGGTAACCATAGAAGGCACAACGACCTTCCGCCTTCTTTGCCAACTCCGCCGCATATTCATCCAATTCCTTGGTCGTTACACCCGGAGCAACTTTCGAAGCAACCTTGTGAAGAATCGTGGCGGTTTTTTTGGCGGCAATTCGCATAGCCGCCAGTTCAGCTGGCTTTTTAACAATGATCATGAGTAAGGGCTATCCAAGAACCTTGAGTACATCAGCACGAACATCCTGGATCGGCTGATTTGCATTAATCTGTTGAATAAGACCTTTAGCCTCATAATAGGAAATCAGTGGCGCAGTCCGTTCAGCATAAACCTTCAGACGTTTGCGCACCGTCTCCTCCGTATCGTCCGAGCGCTGCGTCAGCTCGCACCCTTCCACATCGCACACGTCACCTTTCGAAGGCGGGTTAAATGAGACGTGATAGACTGAACCGCATTTCCTACAGGTCCGCCGACCAACCAGACGCTCGACAATGGTGTCGGCCGGACATTCCAACTGAACCACGTGATCGATTGTGCCATTCAAAGACGCCAGCAACTCGTCAAACTTTTCAGCCTGAACCAACGTGCGGGGAAAACCGTCAAACAAAAATTCAGCGTCCGGCGACGAAGCCTCAAGCAGTTTGCGGATCATTGAAACAACAACATCATCAGGCACAAACTGACCGGCATCCATCAACTTTTTGGCTTCCAGTCCCAGCGGGGTTTTCTGACGAATCCGTTCCCGCAGAAGTTCACCGGTAGATATATGGTTATAACCTTTCTCTACCAGAACTTCTGAAACGGTACCCTTACCTGCTCCAGGTGGGCCTAAAAGAATTACTGCCTTCATCGTCCGCTGCGCATTTTACCTTTTTTAAGGAAGCCGTCGTAGTGGCGCATCAGCAGATGCGACTCGATCTGGCGCATGGTGTCCAGCATTACACCAACAATAATGAGCAGACTGGTTCCTCCGAAGAACGAAGCCACAATCCACGGAACCTTAAACTGAGCGGTCATCACGTTCGGCATAACTGCAACAGCAGTCAGGAACACAGCACCGGCCAGCGTCAGGCGCGTCATGGTTTTGTCCAGATACTCAGCAGTTGGTCGGCCTGGGCGGATGCCCGGAATATAGCCGCCCCGCTTCTTGAGGTCGTCAGCAATCTGAATCGGATTAAATTGTGTTGCCACCCAGAAGTAGGAGAAGAAAAGAATCATCATGCCGAACCAGAACATATACCAGCCGGACATCGGGAAACTGTTGGCCCACTCTTTCGCCCACTGGAAAGGCAGATAGCTTCCAATCTTTGGAAAGATCGCCATGATCGCCGAAGCGAAGATGATTGGCATTACGCCTGAATAGTTGACCCGTAGCGGCAGGTGCGAAGTGCCCCCCTGCATCATTTTGCGGCCGACCATTCGTTTTGCAAACTGAACCGGCACTTTCTGCTGAGCCTGCGTTACCGCAACGACCGCGAGAATAACTGCAAAGATCAGTCCAATCAGCAGGGCCAGGTGGAACACACCGATTTCCGCAACACCGTCAACCGGTGTCAGCTTGTCAATCAGGGTCTTAACCGCCATCGGCATGCTGCTGATGATGTTTACTGTGATGATAATCGAGATACCGTTACCGATACCGCGGTCCGTCATCTGCTCACCGATCCACATCAGAAGAAGGGAACCGGTTACCAGACTGAGCATCGTCAGGATAATAAATCCAATGCCTGGAATACGCACCACTTCAGCCGGCAAACCGAAATAGTTGCCGGACTGAAGCGCAACACCCATTGCAACCGACTGAACGGCGCAAATGACTACGGTGAGATAACGCGTGTACTGCGTAATTTTCTGACGACCCACATCGCCTTCCCGCGCCAGCTTCTCGAGATGCGGAATTACCGCAGTCATCAGCTGAATGATGATCGACGCACTGATGTAAGGCATAATGCCCAATGTGCCGATCGAACATTGCAGGAGCGCGCCCCCGCTGAATAGGTTCATGATACCGAATAAACCGCCTTCTGCCCCCCCCTGCGCTTCGATGAACGCTCGGATGGATACCGCATCAACGCCCGGAAGCGGCACTGCGGCAAGGAGTCGGCAAATGAAGATCAGTCCAAACGTAAAGAGAATACGCTGTCTGAGTTCGGCAATCTTGAATGAGTTTACAAAAGCGGAAAGCATGGCAATGTGGCCTTTCGTTGATTAAACGACTTCGCAGGTACCGCCGGCAGCTTCAAGAGCTTCTTTTGCCGATGCGGAAAATGCATTAACCTTAACAGTGAGCTTCTTCTCGATGCTACCGGTACCAAGAATCTTAACGCCGTCGAAACGGCCGTTAACCAATCCCTTCTCCTGGAGAAGTTCAATGGTAACCTCGGTGCCATCCTCGAACACGTTCAGTGCATCGAGGTTGACCGGAAGAATTTCCTTGCTGTTGAAGTTCTTAAAACCACGCTTCGGAAGCTTACGCACGAAAGGCATCTGGCCACCTTCGAACAGCGGCTTATGGGTAGCGCCCGCACGGGACATCTGACCTTTGTGACCGCGCCCGGCAGTTTTACCTTTGCCTGAAGCACGACCGCGACCAACGCGGATTCTCCGATGCTTGGAACCTTCTGCAGGTTTAAGTGAATGTAAATCCATGATTATTCCCCTACCTTATTAGCCTTTACGGAGGGCCATTGCTTCTTCTTTCGAACGAAGCAGGCTCAGCGCTTTTATGGTGGCTTTGGTTACATTGAGGTGGTTGTTGGAACCGAGCGATTTGGCCAATACATCACGAACTCCTGCGAGTTCGAGTACGGCACGGCACGGACCGCCTGCGATAATTCCGGTACCTTTGGAAGCCGGGCGGATCAGAACCTGAGCACCGCTGAACTTACCAATGGAATCGTGGGGTAGTGTGGTTCCACGCATGGTTACAGTAGAGAGGTTACGCTTCGCTGCATCGCCCGCCTTACGGATGGCTTCTGCAACTTCTGCGGCCTTACCCAGACCATATCCAACACGACCTTTACGGTCGCCTACGACTACAAGTGCGCCGAAGCTGAAGCGACGACCACCTTTAACAACCTTCGAGTTACGGCTGATGTGAACCACGCGCTCTTCGAATTCCGGCTTTTCGCGGACTTCATTACGATCGTCGCGTTTGCGGCCTCGGCCACGTCCACCACCATCACGGCGTCCTCTACGTTCATTACGTTCTTCTGCCATTGTGATCTCCTAGAATTTCAGGCCCGCTTCGCGAGCGCTGTCAGCCAGTGTTTTAAGGTTAGTACCGAAGGCGAATCCGCCACGATCGAAAACGACAGTTTCAATGCCTTTACCTTTAGCAGCTTCCGCTGCTTTGGCGCCAAGTTCTTTGGCGGCTTCTGCGTTTTTACCGTTAATGGAAACACCGGCGAGTGTCAGACGTGCATCATCATCGATGAACTGCACTTCGATGCGCTTGTTGGAGCGGAACACAGCCATACGCGGACGTGCAGCTGTTCCTGCCAGTTTATTGCGCACACGCATGTGCCGACGGGTTCTAAGTTCTTTTTTGCTTTTAATAGCCATTATGCAACCGCCTTACCTTCTTTACGACGAACATGCTCACCATTGTAGCGTACGCCTTTACCTTTGTACGGCTCAACCGGCGAGTAGTCACGGATGCGTGCAGCAACCTGACCGACCAGTTGTTTGTCGATTCCTTCAATGGAAACGGCAGTACCGCCACCGGCGACTTCAACTTTAATTCCTTCCGGAATATCATAGTTGATTTCGTGTGAATAACCGAGAGAGAGGATGATTTTGTTCGCACCCTGCATAACGGCCTTATAACCCACACCTTCGATGATGAGGTCTTTCCGGTAGCCCTGGCTAACACCTACGACCATGTTGCTCACGAGGCTGCGGACAGTGCCGAACATCGCTTTGCCGAACTTGGAGTCGTCTGTACGAGAAACTACGACATTATTTTCTTCAATGGCTACTGCAATACAAGCCGGAGCAACATAAGAGCATTCGCCCTTTGCACCCTTGATTGTAATGCTCTGACCACTGACTTCGGCGGTAACTCCGCCGGGGATCAATACTGGTTGTTTACCTATTCTTGACATAACTAAACCCGGTCCTTCCTACCAAACGTAGCAGAGGACTTCGCCTCCGATCTTCTTTTCACGAGCTTCGTTATCGGTCATAACACCCGAAGACGTGCTGAGGATCGCCATTCCAATACCGCCCAAAACGCGCGGAACTTCTTCGGAATTGACGTACTTACGGCAGCTGGGCTTGCTGATACGGCGAAGCCCCTGAATGACCGGCTCGCGGTCAATTGTGTATTTAATGAAAACGTTGAGAACGGGCTTACCGTTGTCGTTTTCCATTGTGTAATCTTTGATGAACCCTTCAGCCTTAAGGATACGTGCCACTTCACTCTTCATTTTTGAGTGCGGCATACCGACAACCTTCTTTTCGGCCATGTTCGCGTTGCGAATACGGGTCAACATGTCAGCGATTGGATCTGATAATACCATTTCTTAACCTCTTCCTATTCGTTGCCCGTTTTGAACGGCATACCCATAAGGGTCAGCAGTTCTTTAGCTTCGCTGTCTTCCGTCGCGGAAGTCACAAAGGTGATGTCCATACCGTGCGTCTTCTTAACGCGGTCCGGATCGATTTCCGGGAAGACGGTCTGTTCGGACAGGCCCATAGAGTAGTTTCCGGATCCGTCGAACGAATTACCCGGGATTCCGCGGAAGTCGCGAATACGCGGTAATGTCGCGTTTACGAAACGGTCCATGAACTCATACATGCGGTTACCGCGCAGTGTAACACGTGCGCCGATATCCATACCTTCACGCAATTTGAAGTTCGAGACACTCTTCTTGGCTTTAGTGATAACAGCCTTCTGACCGGTGATCTTGCCGAGGTCATCGGCGAGTGCAGTCAGCGTGTCGCGGTCATAGTTAACCGAGACACAGAGGTTCAAGACGATCTTCTTGATTGCGGGAACCTGCATTTTGCTTGAGTAGCCCTGGCTCTCCATGAGCTTAGGAGCTACTGCTTCATTATATTTGGTTTTCAGTGTTGGGGTCATTTCACCCTTCCTCCAAAATTACGGTTCCAATGCTTGGAACGGTTATGCGGAAACCTTCACATTGGAAATTGCCATCGCTGCTTCGCGTTCAACAATTCCACCCTGCGGGTTTTCCTCGCTCTTTTGCATATGCTTCTTCACAAGATTAACTCCTTCAATAAGAATACGTCCGGATTCCGGAAGTACCTGAAGAACCTTGCCCGATTTGCCTTTTTCATCACCGGCGATTACCACAACAGTATCGCCCTTTTTGATTTTGGCTTTGCTCATTATAAAACTCCTCGCCTGCGCTTACAGTACTTCCGGAGCGAGTGATACAACTTTCATAAAGTCGTTTTCACGAAGCTCACGGGCGACCGGCCCGAAGATACGGGTACCACGCGGGTTTTTGTTGTCGTCAATGATCACAGCCGCATTTCCATCGAAACGAAGGCAGGAGCCATCGGAACGACGAATGGTGCTTCTGGTGCGAACAACAACCGCTTTGCAGAGGTCGCCTTTCTTTACCACACCGTTCGGCTGTGCTTCTTTAACACTACAGCGGATAGTATCGCCAACGCGGGCGATTTTACTCTTGGTGCCAAGCACGCGGATGCACATTACAGAACGTGCACCGGAGTTATCCGCAACTTTTAAACGTGTATTCTCTTGAATCATTGTTCAGCCCTACCTTATTTCGCAGCTTCAGAAACAATGTCCACCAGACGCCAGCGCTTCAATTTGCTGACCGGGCGGGTTTCCATTACGCGAACAACATCACCGATCCCGGCTTTGTTACCTTCGTCGTGCACGTGAACTTTTTTGGAAATACGGATTTCCTTGCCGTACAACGGGTGACGAACGCGACGTTCGATCAGAATTACGATGGTTTTGTCGCCGCTCTTGCTGACCACACGACCCTCGCGCTTCTTACGCAGATTTCTTTCAGTCTTTTCCATGACCTTATCCTTCTACTTTTTTTGCGGTTTGGATGGTCTTGATGCGGGCCACCGTACGACGCAGTTCTTTCATGCGTGACGGGTTTTCCAGCTGACCGGATACCTGCTGAAGTTTCAGATTGAACTGTTCCTTCTTGATATCCTCAAGCTGCTGGTCCAGCTCTTCGATCGTCATTTCTTTCAATTCGTTAACCTTCATGGTCTGCCCCATCCTTTAGTCGTGAGCATGCCGCTGAACAAAACGAGCACGGATCGGCAGTTTGGTGGCCGCAAGACGCAGACACTCTTTTGCCAGAGATTCCGGAACTCCGTCCAGTTCGAATAGCATGGTACCCGGTTTGATGACTGCAACCCACTGGTCAACAGCACCTTTACCTTTACCCATACGAACTTCCAACGGCTTCTTCGTGATTGGTTTATCAGGGAAGATGCGAATCCACAGTTTCCCTTTACGTTTCATGGCACGGTTTGCAGCCACACGGCACGCTTCGATCTGGATCGCGCTGATCCATCCACGTTCCAACGACTGGAGACCATACTCCCCGTAGGCCAGCGTGTTACCCTTCTGGGCCAGTCCCTTACGGGAACCGCGCTGAACCTTTCTGTATTTAACTCTCTTTGGCATCAAAGGCATTGGTCAATCTCCTAAGCTTTCTTTTCGGATTCCTTGCAGATCCAAACCTTAATGCCGATGATACCGGCAACGGTGTTGGCTTCTGCAGTGCCGTAATCGATGTTGGCGCGCAGTGTGTGCAACGGAACCATGCCCTCTTTATAGCTCTCTGAACGTGCGATTTCCGCACCGTTCAAACGGCCGCCGGCCTGAATCTTGATACCCAGGGCACCATTATCCATGGCCATCTGCAACGCGCGCTTCATGGCGCGACGATGAGATACACGACGCTCGAGCTGCAAAGCAACATTCGCGGCTACCAGGTTCGCATCGAGGTCAGGCTTTTTGATTTCCGCGATTTCCACATACACCTCTTTTTTGGTGATTTTGGAAAGCACTTCACGAAGCTTATCGATGTCTTCGCCTTTACGACCGATAACCAGACCAGGACGTGCAGTCTTGATGGTTACACGGATGCGGTTTGCATAACGCTCAATGTAGATCTCAGACACAGACGCGTCTTTAAGTCGTCCGGAAACGAGCTCACGGATCTCAACATCTTCCTTGAGCATGGTACCGAAGTCGCGCTTATCTGCATACCAGCGCGAACGCCAGTCTTTAGTAATCGCGAGCCTCATTCCAATAGGATTTACTTTCTGTCCCAAAACAGTCTCCTTCTCGACTAAGCGTTATCGCTTAGAATAATGGTTACGTGGCTGGTCTTCTTCTGAATCGGACTCGCCATACCACGAGCACGTGGACGAAAACGCTTCATCATAGGGCCGCCATCAACGATGGCATTCTTAACAACCAGGCTGTCAATCGACAGGCCTTCGTTGTTTTCAGCGTTGGCAATTGCCGACTTGAGGGTCTTGCCGATCTGTACGGCAGCCTTACGAGCATTGAACTCGGTGATACGCAATGCATCAGCCACTTTCAGCCCTTTGATCTCATTAGCGAGATCGCGAGCCTTAGTAGGCGACATGCGAATGTATTTAGTTGTTGCTGATACTTCCATGTGTTTTCACTCTTGATTTGTCCACGGGATATAAAGGGCGGACAGTCTATGGATTTAGTAAGCGAAATCCAGCGATTTCGCTTAAAAAATCATAGTGACTATTTTTCAGTCGCCATCCCGTGAGTTCTGAAAGCTCGGGTAGGTGAAAATTCACCCAGTTTGTGCCCGACCATATTCTCCGTAACAAACACCGGAACGAAAACTTTACCGTTGTGAACATTGAAGGTGTGACCCACAAATTCCGGAACGATCATCGAGGCGCGAGCCCAGGTTTTGATCGGGGCCTTGCGACCTCCCTCTTCCAGTTTGCGGACCTTCTTTACCAGCTTAAGGTCAACGTAAGGACCTTTTTTCAGTGAACGAGCCATTATTTCTTCCTCCGTTCAACAATATATTTATTGGTCTGTTTGTGCTTATTGCGGGTACGTTTACCCTTCGCCAGCAGACCCCATGGGGATTTCGGATGTCCACCACCCGAAGTACGACCTTCACCACCACCCATTGGGTGATCAACCGGGTTCATGGCAACACCACGAACAGTCGGGCGAATTCCGAGCCAGCGTTTACGGCCGGCTTTACCCATCACAATGCTACTGTGCTCAACGTTACCAACACGACCGATTGTGGCCAGACAGTTGGTACGAATGAGGCGGATCTCGCCGGACGGCATCTTGATGTGTGCGAATTCTTCTTCGCGGGACATCAGCTGCGCGGAAGTTCCGGCAGAACGAACCAGCTGTCCACCACGGCCGGAAACCAGCTCGATGTTATGGAGAGCCATACCCACCGGAATGTTGCTCAGCGGCAGTGCATTTCCAACAGACGGTTCCGCGTCCGGTCCGGACATCAGCTTCATGCCGACTTCCAGCCCCTGCGGCGCAACAATGTAACGCTTTTCACCGTCTGCATAGTTGAGCAGAGCGATACGAGCGGAACGGTTAGGATCATACTCAATCGCGGCAACGTTCGCCGGGATGCCGAACTTGTCGCGTTTGAAGTCGATTACACGGTAGCGGCGCTTATGTCCACCTCCACGGTGACGTACCGAAATACGACCCGCGCTGTTACGTCCGGCTTTACTTTTCTTCGCTTTAATCAGCGAGCGCTCGGGAGTGCTCTTGGTGATTTCAGCGAAATCGGACAACACCATGTGCCGGCGGCTTGGTGTGTACGGTTTGTGTGCTTTCAAAGGCATTACAACAAACTCCTTAGATCAAGTTAATGCTGTCTTCTGCATTTAGTGTAACTACGGCACGCTTCCATGCTGCAGTTGTTCCGTATTGAGCTGTTCTCTGGCGCTTCTTCTTGCCTTTTCGGCGCATCGTATTGACGGCCATAACACGGACATTGAAGAGCTCTTCAACAGCTCGTTTGATTTCCACCTTGTTGGCGTCAATCGCAACCTTGAACAGAAATTTGTTCTGCTCTTCAGAGAGCATGGTTCCTTTTTCGGTCAACAAAACTTTTTTAATGATATCAGCTGAATTTTTCATCGTTGATCTCCTGATTAGCCAATGCGCGCTTCGAGGGCGGCCATGGCATCCTTGGTGATGATGACGTTCTTATGACGGAGCATCTGATAAGTATTCACCAGATTAGCCGTAACAAGCTCCGCGCGCTGAATATTGCGCGACGCCAGCAGCAGGTTTTCGTTGGTTTCAGCAACGATGAACAGTGCACCGCGGTCCAGACCGAGGTTTTTCAGCACTGCAGCGAATTCTTTCGTCTTCGGAGAAGCAACGCTCAGTTCGTCAATCACCGTGATGTCGCCCTGATCAATCTTGGCACTGAAAGCACGGGCGAATGCCAGCTTAGTAACCTTTTTGG
The DNA here is from genome assembly GCA_029432775.1 of Pontiellaceae bacterium B12227. GTDB lineage: Bacteria > Verrucomicrobiota > Kiritimatiellia > Kiritimatiellales > Pontiellaceae > Pontiella. Next base: position 167,737 of record JAROAZ010000006.1, read on the forward strand.
AGAGCTTCTTCTTGTACTTGCGCGGCAACGGACCATGGGCCGCGTGACCGCCGCGCCATACGTTGGACTGCTTATAACCGGCACGTGCACGACCGAGGCCTTTCTGCTTCCAAGGCTTCTTGCCGGAACCATGCACTTCGCCCTTATTCAGAGTGGAAGCCGTACCGGCACGCTGGTGTGCGTTGTATGCAACAACCGCTTCATGAACGGCCTGGTCGCCCTTTTCGAGGACGAGGAGATTATCTGCAACTTCGTAGTCGCCGACACTGTCTCCCTTTACATTTTTCAAAGGTATTTTACTCATGATAATCCCCGCTTATTTCTTTTTGAGGGCTTCTTTGATCGTAACGATACCGCCCTTGGCGCCCGGCACAGATCCTTTAACCAGAATCAGATTTTCTTCAGGACGAACCTGAACGATTTTAAGATTCTGCGTGGTTACGCGCTTGTCGCCCATCTGACCAGGCATTTTCTTGCCCTTAAAGACGCGACCCGGGAAAGTACACATACCGATGGAACCGGTACGGCGAACCCATCCGCCACCATGCGATGCGCGACCGCCGGCAAAATCATAACGCTTAACAACACCCTGGAAGCCGCGGCCCTTACCGGTTGCAACGATGTCGACGTAGTTAACGCCTTCAAAGTTTGCAGCAGTAACTTCGTCGCCGACGCTTACTTCGGTTTCTTCTACGCGGAATTCACGCAGTACGCTCTTCACGGCATCACCTGCTTTTTTCAGGTGGCCGAGAGCCGGCTTGGTCATACGCTGAGCTTTCTGATCGCCAAAACCAAGCTGTACGGCTTTGTAGCCGTCTTTATCGCTGTCCTTAAGTTGCGTAACAACGCAAGGTCCAGCTTCAATCACAGTAACCGGAACTGCAACACCCTCTTCATCATAGATGGAGGTCATTCCGAGTTTTTTTCCAATCAAACCTTTCATGATTCGCTCCTTTCTAGATCTTAATGGTGATATCCACACCAGCCGGCAGGTTGAGCTTTTTCAGCTCATCCACGGTTTTGATGGTGGGATCAATGATGTCGAGCAGACGCTTGTGCGTGCGGATCTCAAACTGTTCCATTGCTTTTTTGTTCACGTGAGGACTCTTGTTCACGGTGAAACGTTCGATACGGGTCGGCAGCGGAATCGGGCCTGCAACGCGGGCGCCGGTGCGACGTGCCGTTTCGACAATTTCAGTGGCGGAAACGTCGAGCACACGGTGATCGAACGACTTCAGCCGAATTCTGATTCTTTGATTTGTCATTATTTTATCTCTCTCTAACGGTTAAGGATAGCGTCTGTCATATTTGGAGGAACCGGATCAAACGCTTGCGGTTCCATCGAATAGCTCGCCCTACCCTTTGTTAAGGACCGCAAACTCGTTGCGTATCCGAAAACTTCGGCAAGCGGGACATCCGCCTGCACGACCTGAAGATCATTTGAAGCCTTGATTTCGCGGATCTTACCGCGACGGCTGTTAAGGTCGCCCATCACATCACCGAGATGCTCTTCGGGCGCTTCAATTTCCAGCAGCATAATCGGTTCAAGCAGAACCGGGCCGGAGTTAGACACCGCATCCCGAAGAGCCATCACCGCTGCAGAGCGGAAGGCAACTTCGGAGGAGTCTGTATCGTGGGTCTGTCCGCCGACCACCGTTACTTTTGTATCGATGATGGCAAAATTACCGAGCACACCAGTTAACAGTGCGTCGGAAATCCCTTCTTCAATTCCTTTACGGAAAGCGTCAGGGATAATCTTATTGGATACGTCAAAATCAATTACATTCCCGGCACCGGCCGTATTCGGCTGTACCACCAGCGTAAGCGCCGCAAAATGCGTATCTCCGCCAATCTCACGGTCAAAGGTGAAGGAACCCTCCCCTTTCGCAGAGACGGATTCGCGATAAGCCACCATCGGCTTACCCGCATTGGCCTGCACCTTATACTCACGAAGAATGCGGTCTTTGATAATTTCAAGATGCAGCTCGCCCATACCGGCAATAATGGTCTGCCCGGTCTCTTCATGAATGGTAGTATGAAAAGTGGGATCCTCATCGGCCATATCCTGCAGCGCATCCACCAGGGCATCTTTATCGCCCGTGGTTTTCGGCTCAATGGCCATGGAAATTACAGGCTCTGGAAATTCAATATTTTCGAGAACAATCGGATCATTTTCAGCGCAGACGGTGTCACCGGTGGTAAACAGCTTCTGGCCAACCATGCCGCCGATTTCGCCGGCATACAGCACATCAATATCTTCGCGTGAATTAGCATGCAGACGCAGGAGGCGCCCGATACGCTCGCGTTTCTTGGTGCGCGGATTATAGATGTTCATGCCTTTTTTCAGCTGACCGGCATAGATGCGAACAAAAGCCAGTTTACCCACAAACTTATCGGTTGCCATTTTAAAGACAAGGCCGGTCAGTGGATCAAAGTCCGAGGTTTTACGCTCAATTTCCAACTCGGACTTGGGAGAAATTCCGGTAACCGCTGGAACATCCAGCGGGGAAGGCAGCAAAGCAACGACTGCATCAAGCAGCGGCTGAACGCCCTTGTTTTTCAGCGAGGATCCAACCAGAACCGGAACAATTTCGTTTGCAATGGTCGCGCGGCGCAGAGCCGCCAGCAGGACTTCACCGGAAACATCGGCATCATCCATATACGCTTCGAGCAGTTCTTCATCCACCTCGGCGACCTTTTCAATCAGGTCGGCCCGATAGGCTTCTGCATCACCAGCGAGGTCAGATGGAATATCAATGTACTCAACCTGCGACCCCATATCATCTTCAGAAAAGGTCATGGCCTGCATCTTGATCAGGTCAATCACCCCAGAGAAGGTTTCAGCCGCACCGATCGGCAATTGAATGGCGGCCGCCGGCGCTTTAAGCTGATTCTGCATTTCATCGACGACTTTATAGAAGTCAGCACCCATGCGGTCCATTTTATTAACGAAGGCTACACGCGGCACACTGTACTTCGTGGCCTGGCGCCAAACCGTTTCGGACTGCGGCTGAACTCCGCCCACAGCGCAGAAAACGCCAACGGCGCCATCAAGTACGCGAAGTGAGCGTTCCACTTCCACGGTGAAATCAACGTGGCCGGGGGTATCGATAATATTAATCTGATGATCATTCCAGAAACAGGTGGTGGCAGCCGACGTAATCGTAATGCCGCGCTCCTGCTCCTGAATCATCCAGTCCATGGTAGCGGTGCCGTCATGGACTTCACCGATTTTATGAACCTTACCGGAGTAGTAGAGAATCCGCTCGGAAGTGGTGGTCTTGCCCGCATCGATGTGAGCAATAATGCCGATATTGCGAACCGTCGACAAAGCATGCGCACGGCCTTCGGCTTCCCGTCGGGAATCCGAGCCTTTACCTGCTTTTGCATTTTTCTGGTTCACAGTGTTATTCATTTCTTTCTTCAATAACCGGAAGGTTCCAATATTTGGAACCTTCCTTTCAATCGGCGACCCCCATCCGTTGGGGATTTCCTATGGTACCGGCACAAGACCGAGGTCTTACCAGCGGTAGTGCGCGAACGCTTTGTTCGCCTGCGCCATCTTATGCGTGTCGTCACGCTTCTTGATGGCAGCGCCCTGACCTTTGAACGCGTCGATGACTTCGTTCGCAAGGGCTTTACGCATTGGAACACCCTTACGGTTTCCGGCAAAAGCAATCAACCAGCGTGTCGCAAGAGCGATCTGACGCTTCGGTTTCACTTCCAACGGAACCTGATAAGTGGCACCACCAACACGGCGGGACTTAACTTCGAGACGCGGAGAGACGTTTTCAACGGCGGTAGTGAATACATGCACCGGATCTTCGTCTGTCAGCTGAGCCTGAATATCTTCCAGGGCTCCGTATACAATTTTGGCTGCTACCGATTTTTTACCGCGCTCCATCACGCAGTTAATCATGTACGCTACCATTTTGTTGTTGTAGCGCGGATCCGGAATCAGCTCACGTTTTTCTGCTCTATGTCTTCTGGCCATAGTTCAAATTTCCTTATTTAGGGCGCTTCGCACCATATTTCGAACGACCACGCTTACGACCGTCTACTCCGAGACAGTCCAGCGCACCACGAACGATGTGATAACGAACACCCGGCAAGTCTTTTACTCGACCGCCGCGTACGAGAACCATGCTATGTTCCTGCAGGTTGTGACCTTCACCACCAATATAGGCGTTAACTTCACGACCATTCGTCAAACGAACACGGGCCACTTTACGAAGAGCTGAGTTCGGCTTCTTCGGAGTCTGTGTTTTAACCAACAGACATACACCACGGCGCTGCGGGCAAGTCGTCAGTGCTGGTGACTTACTCTTCTTCTTCTGAAGCGTACGCGGCTTTCTTACTAACTGATTGATTGTAGGCATAAATATCCCTTCCTATAAAAAAGACAAGCGCAGGACAGTAGTCACCTACCTCCTACACCGCAAGCGAAACATTTAACTAATTTCACTCTATTCAATAGGCCTTCCAAACATTGGAAAACCCTGTAAACCGCAAACTGCCTCTCACTTAACTGCAACACACGGGAAACTGCTCCCCGCCTCTGCATTTCAGATCGAAACCTAATCCGGTTCGGATACCCGATTGCCGGTGCATTACGGTCCTACATCTTTCGTCTGCCGGAAACTGCCAGCCACTTCGAAATGAGGATGGTGCTTTTAAGCATCTGTAGATTAAGCAGTTGCTGTCTCAACACCCTCCCGCAATCACCAAATCAGCGCGAAAGGACGAGAAACATATAGAACCCCCCGATAAAATCCAGAGAAAAATTCCAATATTTATCATCGAATTATGCAGGGGAAACCCCGCCTATACAAAGGTTTCCGGAAAACGGGAGAAAACGATCTGAATTAAAGTTGAAGTTTTTCTTCGCTTATTACTCCCAAACAGGTTACACACACTGTTCATTCAATAAAGGAAATACAGATGAATACAGGTACAGTTAAATGGTTCAGCGCCGAAAAAGGCTTTGGTTTTATCACTCCTGATGAAGGCGGAACCGATATGTTCGTACACCACTCGGAAATCCAGGTTTCCGGTTATGCATCCCTCGATGAAGGCCAGAAGGTCTCCTACGAAGTGGGTCAGGGCCAGAAAGGTCCTTGTGCTACAAACGTAACACCTATGTAAGACCAAGCTTTTTAAAGCTATAAAAAAGGCGTCCCACGGGACGCCTTTTTTTGTGTCTTAAATTTTGACGAAGCCGGCTAAACCCGGCCCGCCGCACATCAAAGCCTATCCTAGAATCACCCGAATCACATCCTCGGCGGAAAAGTCCGGATTATCACCCTCACAGAAACGCCCGATATTCACAAGATCGTCGCCCATTGTAACCAGACACTTTTCCAGCGTGCCATCCGACAATCGCTGGGGATAACCAATATCCGCAGCCAGCGCATTGCACAGACACTTGCGACCGACCGTATCCTCTTCCGCGCCACCTTTCGCAACATAGGCCGCAATCGGCTCCGCCGCGCAACGATATCCAATCTTCCCATCAGCACGCCGATAGGGCGTACGGAGAAATCCGATATCACAGATACGGCGACGCTGCCGATAGACCGCCTCCTCAGAAAGACTCCCCTTCAGGTCGGCCACCTTGAACGGGAAACCGGTCGGCGATGCAACGGGATCGGTGAATACCTTTGCCTTCCCCGACAAAACCTGACCGACGAGCTCACGACGCGAATCCACAAGCAACCCGGACTCCGTACACAAACCAAAAGCGGTACCCACCTGAACTCCAGTCGCACCCGCATCGAGCGCGGCAACCATTGCTTCCGGAGAACCGCAGGAACCAGCCAGCCAGAACGGAAGCCCCAGATTTTTTATCTTTTCCAGTTTGGCATCATCACGAGGACCATAAATCGGCTCGCCCGCATCATTAAGAGCACCCTTACCACGCGGCGGAGCGTTATGCCCCCCTGCCAAAGGACCTTCCACAACAAAGCCCTCAATGCTTCCATTTGCTTTTTTCAGCAGAATAGAGGCCAGTGCTTCGGTGGTAACAATCGGTAAAAAGTCAGGACGATTCAGCTCAGACGGACACTGCGCATCCTCCATCAGAGAGGAAGGATCGAATGGCACGTTAACGATTTCGAATTTCCCGTCAACCCCATTCACCACCACGGGATATTCCGCTGGCTCATGCTTTGACAACGAATCCAAAATTCCGGGTACAGTAAGCGGGATCCCCGCTCCCATCACCACAACTGAGACCCCCGCCAGCATGGCGCCATAGATGGAGGGTAGATGCGGGAGCTGAATTTTTTCCAGATAATTAATACCAACCGGCTGGTCATGCCCCTCTTTTGCCAGGAACACTTCAACGAAATTGCCCACAACACAAAGTTCCCGAGCTTCCGGAGATCCGGCAACTGTATGCATGGGAATATGCCTGTATGGTGTATCGGAAGGAAGCCCGCCAGGAACAAAAAATGCGTCTAATACACGCTGTACGATGCGGGGAAAAGGGAAACTCTCAAGCGCTCGCCTGACGTGCCCTCCGGGGTCGCCGTCCTGAAGCTTACGCGCCAACACGGCGTCGAGCGCCGTACCGGAAACAACGCCAAGCTGTCCAAGTCGTGAAACCGCACTGGCTAATCGCCAGTCGGAAATTCCGAACCCCATCCCACCCTGAATGATTTTAGGAAGTTGAATATTCATAAGCGGCGAACTATGAACATCCACTAAGGGAATAACCATAATAATCGTTCAAATTGGGGCGTTTATTAACCCGAAGTCTCGTTTTCCCAAACCAGGATCGCGCGCTTCCGCTCCGTGCCCCACGCATAACCGCCCACAGCCCCCGTTTCCCGAATCACACGATGGCACGGAATCAGGAATCCGATCGGATTTTGTCCCACAGCCGTACCGACGGCCCGCGATGCCTTTGAATTCCCGACCCTGGCGGCCAACTGACCATAACTCAGCAGCTTTCCCTCAGGAATCTCCAGCAGGGCCCGCCAGACTTTGACCTGAAAGGCCGTGCCTTTCACATAAGCCTTCAACGGCTCCTGAGCTCGAAAATCCGGTTTAAAAATCATCGAACACAACTCATGGGCCCTCATATCATCTTTAACCAGCTCTGCATGGGGCCAACGACTCTCCAGTTTCTTCCAATGGCTGGAAACTTCCAGAGGTTGGAAAAAAGAGAGATGGCATATGCCGCGCGGACTTTCGGCAATCAGACAATTCCCGAACGGACTCTCTGCAATTCCGGCCTGGATGATCCATCCTTTACCCCCGGTTTTGATCTCTCCCGGCGTTGCCGCCTCCAGATTCACACAGAGATCATGCAAACGGCCAGGACCGGATAAGCCGGAATCCAACGCGGCATCCAGCACACTTTTTCCTTCCTGCAAACGGCGCCGGGCATCAGACAATGTCAGACATTGGAGAAAATCTTTGGGTGTAATCCCGGCCCAGCCGGAAAACAAACGATGAAAGTGCGACGCACTTAAGCCCACGATCCGAGCGAGGGTTTCCAGGTTGGGCTGGGTCTCCCGATGCTCTTCGATATAGCGAATCACACGGGCGATACGTTCATAGTCAGTCATAAATGCAATATGCCATGCACTGCAGAAACCGCCCACCCGATTCTTGCTGCGGATTTTACAATGATTGAAAAATCCGCTGAGCGGACATAAAAAAAGCGCCCCGCAAGGGACGCTTTTTCCAGTGGTTGGAAACCAACCGTTAGGCTTCGTCTTCAGCCGGAGCATCAGCAAAGGCCAGCGGATCGCCGCCCAATGCATCTTCAACTGAGATTTCTTCGCCCAACTTGACCGGCTTGATGTCGCGGTACATCGGGAATCCGGTACCGGCAGGAATCAAGCGACCCATGATGACGTTTTCTTTGAAGCCGCGGAGTGAATCCACCATGCCGAGTGTTGCGGCTTTGGTGAGTACGCGGGTGGTATCCTGGAACGACGCCGCCGAGATAAAGGACTCGGTTTCGAGCGCAGCCTTGGTGATACCCAGCAGTACCGGAGATGCTTCCGCCGGACGACGACCTTCGGCTACCGCCTTCTGGTTGACTTCCTGGAAGGTTTGCTTCTCGACCTGCTCGCCCCAGAGGAACTCGGTATCGCCCGGATCGGTGATCTTAACTTTACGCAGCATCTGGCGAACAATCACCTCGATGTGCTTATCGTTAATTTCCACACCCTGCAGACGGTATACGGCCTGAACTTCGTTCACGAGGTACTCCTGCAGATCCTGCGGACCACAGACTTCCAGCAGTTCCTGCGGAACAATCGGTCCCTCAGTCAGCTGCTGACCTTTGTGTACGAAGTCACCCGGGAACACAATCACGTGTTTATTCATCGGGATCAGGTGTTCTTCTTCGGCGCCGGTTACGGTGTCACGAACGATGAGCTTACGCTTACCTTTGGCGATGCCGCCGAGCTCAACAATACCTTCGATCTTCGCGATCTCAGCAGCTTCTTTCGGAGTACGGGCTTCAACCAGTTCAGCCACACGCGGCAGACCACCGGTAATGTCTTTTGTACGAACGGTCTTACGCGGCGTACGAGCCAGCGTGTAACCGGCGCCAATAGCATCGCCTTCTTTGATCATCACCTGAGCGCCGGCCGGAATAGAGTAGAAACCCTTGCTTCCGTCTTTGCCCACAATCACGATCTGCGGATGGAGGTCTTCCTTATGCTCCATCACAGTCAGTCCCTCAATACCGGTGGCTTCATCAACCGCTTTCTGAACGGTTACGCCTTCGATAAAGTCGTGGAACTCAAGTTTACCATCGTGCTCGGAAAGAATCGGAACGGAGTACGGGTCCCACTCGACGAAAGTTTCGCCGGCTTTCACTTCGCCACCGTCATCAACAGAAACGAGTGCACCGATCACCAGAGCGTAGCGCTCGAGTTCGCGGCCCTCTTCGTCTACAATGAGGATGTTACCGTTTTTGTTAAGAATAACGTTCTGGTCGTCGACTTTAACAGCGCGGATACCTTCATACTTCAGCGTACCGGCTGACTTCGCGATGACTTTCGGCTGCTTAAACACGGACGATGCAGTACCACCAATATGGAACGTACGCATGGTCAGCTGTGTACCCGGCTCACCAATGGACTGTGCGGCAATAATACCTACCGGCTGCCCGAGCTGGGCAACTTTACCAGTCGCGAGGTTTTTACCATAACACTTGGCACAGACACCACGTCGGGACTCACAGGTGAGAACCGAACGAATGATGACCATCTCAACACCGGCACTTTCGACCTTGCGGGCGGAATATTTGTCGATGAGTTCGCCAGCTGCCACAAGCACGTCAAGCGTGTGCGGATTGCAGATGTCTTCCGCTGCAGTACGGCCGATGATACGCGTTGCCAGAGAAACGAGCTCGTCGTCGCCTTCGGTAATCGCCGCAACTTCAATACCGTTGAGGGTGTGGCAGTCTTCTTCGGTAATAATGATATCGTGCGATACGTCGACCAACTTACGGGTAAGGTAACCGGAGTCAGCTGTTTTCAAAGCGGTATCGGCAAGACCTTTACGGGCACCATGCGTCGAGATGAAGTATTCAAGAACCGACAGACCTTCACGGAAGTTCGACAGAATCGGACGTTCAATAATTTCACCGGACGGCTTCGCCATCAGACCACGCATACCGGCCAGCTGACGAATCTGCTGACGGGAACCACGGGCACCGGAGTCGACCATCACATAAACCGGGTTGAGTTCTTCCTTAGACTGCTCGTTCAAAGGATCATCGTTCTTTTCCAGCACGTCGAACAGCTTATTCGTCAGCTTGTCGTTCGTGTCGGTCCAGATATCAATGATCATGTTGTAACGTTCGCCTTCCGTAATAAGGCCTTTACGATGCTTAGCTTCTACATCTTCAATCTCATTACGGGCCTGAGCTACCATCGGAGCCTTATCCTGCGGAATGATCATGTCGCACAATCCGATAGACATACCGGAACGGGTTGCATGCTCATAACCGAGGTTCTTCAGCGCGTCCAACACGACTACGGTAACGTTATGACCTGAAATTTCGTAACAGGCTTCAATCAGAGTTCCTACCACTTTCTTAGTGGCAGTCTTGTTCACAAAACCGAGCTCATCCGGCCATACTTCGTTAAAGAAGACACGTCCAACGGTGGTTGTGATTACCGAACGCTCCTGATCGCCATTGCGGGTTTCGCGCTGGTAATCTGGATTACGGTAGCGGATGCGGTCGTGCAGTTTAACTACACCTTCATCGTAGGCAGTGTGCACTTCCATGATGTCGTTCATCATGCGCAGGTGTTCGTTGCCCTTTTTCTTCCCTTTCTTGCGTTCCATCATAAAGGACTGCGATTCCGAGGTCAGGAAATAAACACCCAGCGCGATATCCTGCGTCGGCGTGGTTACCGGCTTGCCGGAAGACGGGGAGAAGATGTTGTTCGAAGCAAGCATCAGACTCTTGGACTCAACCTGAGCTTCTACAGACAACGGAACGTGTACCGCCATCTGGTCACCATCGAAGTCGGCGTTATAGGCCGTACATACGAGCGGGTGCAACTGAATGGCTTCACCTTCAATGAGGATCGGTTCAAAAGACTGGATTGAAAGTCTATGCAGTGTCGGCGCACGGTTCAACATGACCGTATGACCACGGGTTACCTCATCGAGGATATCCCACACTTCATCCACCTCGCGCTCAATCATTTTCTTCGCACTGCGGACCGTGTGTACCACACCGCGCTCTTTCAGGCGGCGGATGATGAACGGTTCGAACAGAACGAGGGCCATCTTCTTGGGAAGACCGCACTGGTTCAGCTTAAGGGTCGGCCCCACAACAATTACGGAACGACCGGAGTAGTCAACACGCTTACCGAGCAGGTTCTGACGGAAACGACCCTGTTTACCTTTCAGCATATCTGAAAGGGATTTCAGCGGACGGTTACCCGGACCGGTTACGGCACGGCCATGACGGCCGTTATCAAACAGGGCGTCGACCGACTGTTGCAACATGCGTTTTTCGTTGCGGATGATGACTTCAGGAGTCTTCAGAGCCAATAACGTACGCAGACGATTGTTACGGTTGATGACACGACGGTAAAGGTCGTTAAGGTCGGACGTTGCAAAACGGCCGCCTTCCAGCGGAACCAACGGACGCAGATCCGGCGGAATTACCGGCAGCACTTCCATGATCATCCATTCCGGACGGGAGCCGCTTTTAATGAACCCTTCCATGACCTTCATCTGGTTAACCAGCTTTTTACGGGTCTGTTTGGAGCGGGTATTCATCATCGCTTCTTCGAGCTGAACAAGTGTTTCAGCCGGATCAATCTTTGTCAGCAATTCACGGATACCTTCAGCTCCGATTTTTGCAACAAAGCTGTCCATGCCGTAGTTGTCCATTGCTTCACGATATTCCTCTTCCGAGAGCAGCTGCTTATCTTTCAGCGGCGTGTCACCGGCATCCACCACGATATAGTTATCATAGTAAAGTACGCGCTCGAGGTTGCGCATGGTCATATCGAGAATAAGACCCATGCGGCTCGGAGTGGCTTTAAAGAACCAGATATGCGAGGTCGGCACGGCAAGCTCGATATGAGCCATCCGTTCACGACGAACGCGGGACAGTGTTACTTCAACACCGCAACGGTCGCAAATGACGCCTTTGTGTTTAATGCGCTTATACTTTCCGCAAGAACATTCCCAGTCCTTGGTCGGACCGAAGATGCGCTCACAGAACAAGCCGCCTTTTTCAGGCTTGAAGGTTCTGTAGTTAATCGTTTCCGGATTTTTGACTTCGCCATGGCTCCAGGAACGGATGGACTCTGGTGATGCGAGCGTGATGCTCGCGTAGTCGCTCTGTTCCTGCTGCTTGATGCCAAAGATATCCGCAACATTGCTTGAATTTTTTTCCACGGGTGTTCCTCCTGCAGTATAATGTGTAGGTATCGGTATTATGCGACTAGGTTGAAAGGATGGGTTCGCCATCCTCGTTCTTCACCTGGAAATTCAGTCCGAGTCCCTGCAGTTCCTTAATCAGTACGTTGAACGATTCCGGACGACCGGAGTCGAGGACATTTTCGCCCTTCACAATCGCTTCGTACATACGGGTACGTCCGGCAATGTCGTCGGATTTAACCGTTAGGATTTCCTGCAATGCATGCGCCGCACCGTAAGCTTCAAGTGCCCACACTTCCATTTCCCCGAAACGCTGGCCGCCGTATTGGGCTTTACCACCCAGCGGCTGCTGTGTAACGAGAGAGTACGGGCCAACGGCACGGGCGTGGATCTTTTCGCTGACCAAATGATGCAGTTTCAGCATGTAGATCACACCAACCACAACACGCTGCTCAAAGCGCTCGCCTGTACGGCCGTCATACAGCTCAGTTTTACCGTCGGCCGCAAGGCCGGCCTCGCTGAGCATGTCACGAATCTGCTGTTCCGAGATACCATCGAAAATCGGGGTGGCGGCATGCATACCAAGATGCTTACATGCCCAGCCCAGATGAGTTTCAAGTACCTGACCCACGTTCATACGAGAAGGTACACCAAGCGGGTTGAGCACGATGTCAACCGGTGTTCCATCCGGAAGGAACGGCATATCTTCCTCGGCAACAATACGCGAAATTACACCCTTGTTACCATGGCGACCGGCCATTTTATCCCCTACGGATAGTTTCTTCTTCTCAGCAACATAAACCTTAACGGACTTCACGATTCCGGCATCAACCTCTTCACCACTACCGGCGCGGTCGAGCGAACGATCTTTGTCCTGTTTAGCTTCTGTGAACTTATTGCGGTATTCATCGATAATACCCATGATCTTAATACGGATCGGGGACGGATCGATTTCAACATGCTCGTAGTTTGCCGCCAATTTGCGCAACAGCGTTTTGGTGATTTTACGGTTAGCCGGGATAATCACATCGCCGGAACTCGCATTCATCACGTCGAGAGGAATCTTTTCACCGAGCAGGATGTTCGACAACGCTTCGGTCAGATCTTCTGTCAGCTGGGCAACCACATCTTCGTGCCGCTCTGCAATTTCGTTCTGAAGCTTTTTAACATCCGTCGGCTTGTCCTTGCCGGAAGGAGCAGCAGCCCCCATGGCATTGTTTTTCGACGAAACCTTAACATCCATCACGATACCATGCGTACCGGAAGGTGCCTTCAGCGATGTATCACGGACATCCGCAGCTTTTTCACCGAAAATGGCGCGCAGCAGGCGTTCTTCCGGAGCGAGTTCTGTTTCGCTCTTCGGCGTAATTTTACCGACGAGAATATCGCCCGGCTTCACCTCAGCACCAACCTGAATGATCCCGTCATGCGACAGGTTCTTCAGCGCTTCTTCGCCGACATTCGGAATATCGCGGGTAATTTCTTCCGGACCGAGTTTCGTGTCGCGGGCACCGCATTCGAATTCTTCGATATGAACTGAAGTATAAACATCTTCACGAACCAGTTTCTGGTTGATCAGGATGGCATCCTCAAAGTTGTAACCGCCCCAGGGCATAAAGGCCACAACCACGTTCTTACCGAGTGCCAATTCGCCTTCGTCCGTACCGGAACCATCAGCCAGCACATCGCCATCGGCAATTTTCTGACCTACTTTGACCAACGGGCGCTGGTTGAGGCAGGTACCTGCATTCGAACGCATAAATTTGCGAAGATCATATTCCTGAGCGTCTTTGCTGCCTTTTTTCTCAGGCATTTTGCCATCTTTGGAAATGATAATGCGGTCAGCAGAAACATAAGCAACCTTGCCGGCGGCTTTCGCCGTAACAAGCACACGGGAGTCGCGAGCCAAACGGCCTTCAATACCAGTACCCACAAACGGACGTTCCGATTTCATCAGCGGAACAGCCTGACGTTGCATGTTCGAGCCCATAAGTGCGCGGTTCGCATCATCGTGCTCGAGGAACGGGATCAAACCGGCAGCAATAGACACCACCTGTTTCGGCGAGACATCCATGTACTGAACTTTTTCCGGCGGAACCTCAATAAAGTCGCCACGTACACGAACCATAACACGGTCGTTGAGGAAGCAGCTCTTTTCGTCCAGCGGTGCGTTGGCCTGGGCAATCACATAGCGCTCTTCTTCATCGGCGGTCAGCCAATCAAGATGCTTGCTTACTTTGCCTTTAGCACACTTCAGATACGGCGTAACAATGAAGCCATACTCATTCACTTTCGCAAAAGTCGACAGCGAGGAGATCAGACCAATGTTCGGTCCCTCCGGAGTTTCAATCGGGCAAATACGGCCGTAGTGCGAACTGTGAACGTCTCGAACTTCGAAACCGGCACGGTCGCGGTTCAGACCGCCCGGACCCAGAGCGGAAAGACGACGCTTGTGCGTGAGTTCCGACAGCGGGTTCGTCTGGTCCATAAACTGGGACAGCTGTGAACGACCGAAGAAATCTTTAATTACCGCAGACAAGGCCTTCGGATTAATCAATTTCTGAGAAGAAAGACGGTCGACCGTCGTGTCAAAGATCGTCATACGCTCTTTTACGAGACGCTGAATACGAGCGAGACCGACACGGCACTGCCCTTCGAGCAGTTCGCCTACCGTACGAATACGACGGCTGCCAAGATGGTCAATGTCATCCAACGTGCCTTCACCCATACGTACCATGAGGAGGTAGCGGAGAGCTTCAACAACGTCTTCCACTTCCAGCGTCAGCGAGGTGCTGTCGATTCCGAGTTTCTGCTGAATCTTATAACGACCAACGCGGCTCAGGCTGAAACGGGCTTCATCGAAGAACAGACGTTTGATCATCTGACGCGCAGAGGCCGTGGTGGGCGGATCGCCCGGACGGAGTTTCTGATACAGATCTTTCAGCGCTTCATCCACGGTGCGGGTGGTGTCAGCCTGAACAGATTTCAGGAAGAGCCCCTGATCCCAGGACACATCGACAACGGATACCTTCTTGTATCCGGCCAGCTTCATGCGCTGAATCATGTCAACCGTCAGCGTGTCATAACGACGTCCGATTACAGATTCAGAATCCGCATCAACAATGTCGTCTGACAATACGAGGTTTTCGAGATCTTCTTCTTTGTAGGTTTTTTTCGAAAGGGAGAACTCGGCGAATTTGTAGTAGAGGCCGAGAATCTCTTCGTCCTTTTCATAACCCAATGCACGCAGGAACGTGGACGCGAGGAACTTTCTGCGACGACGTTTGCGGTCTAGATAGATATAAATTAAATCGCTGGTATCGAACTGTGCTTCAATCCAGGAACCATGGTCCGGAATGATGCGGAACGAATGCAGGATGGATCCGTTGGCATGCTGAGACTGCTCAAAGCAAATACCGGGGGAACGGTGCAGCTGGCTGACAATAACGCGCTCAGCACCATTGATCACAAAGCTTCCGCTTTCGGTCATCAATGGAATTTCACCCATGAACAAAGTGTCTTCCCGGAGATCTTCACCCTCACGCAACTTGAAGGTCACATAAAGTGGGGCCGAAAAGGTTTCCCCTTCACGGATCGATTCCAAATGCTCAAGTTTAGGTTTTTTGATTTCATAACTTACAAAATCAAGGGCGATCTGCCCGTCGTAACTCTCAATCGGGAACGCTTCTCCCAATACAGACTGAAGACCAATCTTCTTCCGCTTGGATGGAGAGTGGTCCTGCTGCAGGAAATCCCTGTACGAGTTAAGTTGTATTTCGATTAAGTCGGGCGCATCTAGCGCGTCTGTGAGTACACCAAAGTTTTTTCTCTCAGCCATTCCGCACCTTCAGGTTGTTGTTGGATATAACGCATGTTCCCCTTTGGGTCTCAAAGGGGAACATATCACATGCCGCCCGAAGGCGGCACTATCTGTCAAAGATCAAGAAATCTATCGAATTACTTGACTTCGACTGAAGCTCCAACACCTTCAAGCTTTTCTTTCATCGCATCGGCATCATCCTGGGAGAGTCCGGCTTTGATGCTGGTAGGCGCGCCATCGACGAGCTCTTTAGCTTCTTTCAGGCCGAGACCAGTGATTCCGCGAAGTTCTTTGATGACCTGGATTTTGGAACTTCCAGCAGCAGTAAGAACCACTTCGAATTCAGTCTGAGCAGCGGCAGCGCCACCTTCTTCACCAGCAGGTGCTGCAACAGCGACAGCTGCAGGAGCGGCTGCGGTTACGCCCAGACGGTCTTCCAGAGCTTTTACGAGCTGCGAGAGTTCGAGGACCGAGATGGTTTCAACCCAATCAACGAATTCTGCCATTTTACCTTCGAGTACTACTTCTTCTTTTGTTTCTTCGGACATTTTTTGCCTCCTAATGAACTGCTATCTAATTCAAAGTTATAATTGTTATGCTTCTTGTTCTTTTTTGTCTTTTACCGCGCTCAGCACGTAAACCAAACTTGCGACTTTCTGATCCATAACGCCAACTAGCTGAGTACATGGTGCCTGCAGTGTGCCGAGCAACATGGCGCGCAATACATCCTTGGAAGGAAGCTTTGCGAGTTCCACAACATCACTGGCAGTAACAGCTTTGCCTTCAACAAAACCACCGGTTACAACCGGTTTCTCGTTTTCTGCGGTAAATTTCTTGATGACCTTAGCCACTTCAACCACGTCGCCGTCGCCGAAGATCATTGCAGTCTGACCTGACATCAGGTCTTTTGCATCCGCAGTCAAAGCGCGGTTAAGCATGGTCTTCTTGACGACATTGAACGATGCACCGCTTTCACGCAGCGAATCCTTCAGGGCTGTGGTGGTCGGCATGTCCATTCCCGTATAATCGGCAATGATCATGTAGAGTGCACCCGCTACGCGCTGGTCGAGCTCTGCAGCTTCAGCAACTTTTTCCGGCCGTACGCCTTTTTCTTCAGGTTTCATTTAAATACCCTTACCCTTCCCTATGCGGAGATTTCCTTGAGGGCAACCCGGAGACCCGGACCCATGGTGCTGGAAATCGTGCAACGTTTAATGTAGGTTCCTTTAGCACTTGCCGGTCTGGCGCCGTTGATGGCGTCCACAATAGCCTGTGCATTTTCGAGCAACGCGGTTTTTTCAAACGAACGCTTACCAAAAGGAACAGCAATGTTTCCGTTGCGGTCCATACGAAACTCTACGCGACCGGCTTTCAGCTGATTAACAGCAGCAGCCGTGTCGTCCGTAACGGTTCCTGTTTTCGGATTCGGCATCAGACCACGCGGACCAAGCACACGTGCAACCTTACGAACTTCTTTCATCGCGTCCGGGGTGGCAACAGCGGCATCAAAATCTGTCCAGCCGTCCTGTACCTTTTTGATCAGGTCTTCGAATCCAACTTCAGCAGCACCGGCTTCGCGGGCGGCTTCGGCGGCATCGCCGGTTGCAAAAACAATGACACGAACATCTTTACCGGTACCGTGCGGAAGCGCAACGGTAGAGCGGATCGCCTGATCGGACTTAGAGGGATCAACCCCCATCCGGAAGGCAAATTCCAATGTTTCGTCGAATTTAGCGGTCGGATTTTCCTGAAGGAAGGCCACAGCGCTTTCAACACTGTAGTCGTTACTCCGGGTAACCTTCTCCGCAACTGCGGTATATTTTTTTCCGTGAATAGCCATTTACTCCACCTCGATTCCCATGCTGCGCGCGGTACCTTCAATGATACGAACTGCAGCATCCAGATTGCTGGCGTTCAGGTCGTCTTTCTTAACCTCAACAATCTCTTCAATCTGCGCGCGGGTTACTTTACCGACCTTATCGCGGTTCGGTACGCCCGATCCTTTAGCCAGACCGGCTGCTTTTTTCAGCAAAACTGCTGCGGGCGGGCTTTTCGTTACAAACGAGAAGCTGCGGTCGCTATAAACGGTGATGATCACCGGAATAACCATTCCCGCCTGGCTCTGCGTAGCGGCATTATAAGCCTTGCAGAACTCCATAATATTTACGCCATGCTGGCCCAATGCGGGACCGACCGGCGGTGCAGGGTTTGCTCCCCCTGCCGGGATCTGCAACTTAATATAGCCTGTGATTTCTTTAGCCATAACAATCCTCAATCAAATTTATTCGGCCGAACGTTCAACCTGCCAGTACTCAAGCTCCACCGGAGCTTCGCGACCGAAGACAGAAACAAGAACCTTAAGCACACCGCGCTCGGGATCAACTTCATCGATCACACCATTAGAGCTGGTGAACGGTCCATCGGTAACCTTCACGATTTCGCCTGGTTCGAACATCACCTTCGGAGCAACAACTTCCTTCTTCTCTTCAATCTGATTCACGATGCTGTTTACTTCTTCATCGCTCATCGCGGCGGGTCTTTCGCCACCAAGGAAGCCGATTACGCTCGGAGTGTTCTGAATGAAACTCCAGGCCTCAGCATTCAGTACGTTTCCTTCGTCATACAGGTTGATGTTAACCAACAGGTATCCCGGAAAAAACTTACGGTTGACCGTTGTTTTTTTGCCTTGTTTAACTTCTGAGACTTTTTCGGAAGGAATGAGTACCTCTCCGATCAAATCTTCCATTTCTTCCTGCTGCACGCGGCTGGCAATGTTCTTTTGAACTTTGAGCTCGTGACCGGAAAGCGCATGTAGGATGAACCATTGTTTTGGCATAGTGTATAATCCCTACTGAATAAACTAACGAATAATGAAGCGCAGCAAATTCATGTTCACCACATCGCAGAGCCCCACGAAGGCGCCAAGCACGATGACAGAGATAATGACCACCAACGACTGACCAAACAGTTCTTTACGGGTGGGCCATGAACATTTCAGCAGCTCGACCTTGACCTCTTCTAGAAAGGTTTTGAGAGCGCCTACGCTTAAGTTTTGTTTATCCATTGTTGCTTTCCAGTTTTCAAATAAGTGGCAGGACGGAAGGGACTCGAACCCCTAACAGCCGGTTTTGGAAACCGGTGCTCTACCAATTGAACTACCGTCCTGACTTCAAAATTGAATCAACTACTTCGTTTCGCGATGAAGAGTGTGCCGCTTATCACGCGGGCAGTACTTCTTAATCTCGCGACGACCGGTTTCCAGCTTTTTATTGCGGGTTCCGGTGTAGTTGCGCTCTTTGCACTCGGTGCAGGCCAAAGTGATAATATCTCTTGGCATGGTATTGTCCTATTAGAGTTTAAACGGGTTACGGGCAGGAAGTCCTGCCCGCCCCGATTAATCACCGAAGTTACGCGACGATTTCGATAACACGCCCGGCACCAACGGTGCGGCCGCCTTCGCGGATGGCGAAGCGCATGTGCTGTTCCATTCCGATCGGAGTGATCAGCGTAACATCCATAGTGATGTTGTCGCCCGGCATTACCATTTCAACACCTTCAGGGAGCTGAATGTCGCCAGTTACGTCCGTTGTACGGAAGTAGAACTGCGGACGGTATCCTTTAAAGAACGGCGTATGACGTCCACCTTCATCTTTGGACAGAACGTATACTTCACCCTTGAACTGGGTGTGCGGAAGAACGGAGCCCGGCTTAGCCAGAATCTGACCACGCTGTACTTCTTCTTTCTTAGTACCACGCAGCAGAACACCAACGTTGTCACCAGCCTGACCCTCGTCGAGGATCTTGCGGAACATTTCAACACCCGTGCAGGTAGTTTTCGCAGTGTCTTTGATGCCAACGATTTCAACTTCGTCGCCGGTGTGAATCACACCACGCTCAACACGACCGGTAACAACCGTACCACGACCTTCGATAGAGAAAACGTCCTCAATCGGGAGAAGGAAAGGCAGATCTGTTACACGCTCGGGCTCTGGGATCCAGCTATCGAGAGCGTCCATGAGGTCCTGGATGCACTGAGCTTCCGGTCCTTCAGGATTGTTAATGGCGTTCAGGGCAGAACCGCGAACGATGGGGGAATCTTCTTCGAAGTCATACTTCGCGAGGAGTTCCTGAATTTCCATTTCAACGAGTTCGATCAGTTCTTCGTCATCGACGAGGTCGCACTTGTTGAGGAAAACAACAATTTTCGGTACACCAACCTGGCGGGCCAGGAGGATGTGCTCACGGGTCTGCGGCATCGGGCCGGACGGAGCTTCAACCACCAGAATTGCGCCATCCATCTGGGCAGCACCGGTGATCATGTTTTTAACGTAGTCAGCATGGCCCGGGCAGTCAACGTGGGCGTAGTGACGATTATCGGATTCGTACTCAACGTGCGAAGTCGCGATGGTCAGAATCTTAGTGGAGTCACGACGACCCTGGGATTCAGATGCTTTAGCAACGCTGTCATATGCGATGTATTCAGCCAGCCCTTTGGCAGCCTGTACGCAGGTGATGGATGCAGTTACAGTAGTTTTACCATGGTCAACGTGACCAATAGTTCCCACGTTTACGTGAGGTTTGTTACGTTCGAACTTGTCTTTAGCCATTTTATTTACCTCCTGATATTGCTCAGTTAATAATGTTACTTAAAATCGAATAAATGGAGCCCATGAGCAGATTTGAACTGCTGACCTCATCCTTACCAAGGATGCGCTCTACCAACTGAGCTACATGGGCCTGTTTATCCAAAAAACAGACAAACAAGCTAGTTGCACACCGGTAAAAAATGCACTCACCAAGCTTGTTCCTACAAAAATAATCTTACCTGCCGCCGCGGCTAGGTTTGGCAAATAAGACGGCGCAATATATAGAACCCCCCGACAGAGTCAACCCCGAAGCCGAAAAAAGTTCACTAATTTAATGCCACAGCACTATCCGCCGTAAAAACCCAGTTAAAGAACCCCTCAACTCGCTTCCAGACCCCGGAAACCGCGCCGGCAAATGGCACCCCAGGCAATTGATCAATATGCGTAGAATTTCCAATAATTGGAAACCCTTTATTCCTTAATCCGCACCGCCATATCAAAAATGAGGTCCGAACTTTTGCTGGACTGCTGAAAAACCTGCACCTCAATGCGGTTGACACCATTCTTCAGCCGGGCCGTATCCACAGGAAACGGCAAATAACGGCCCTCCGCCTTCAAAGACACGGTTTTAACCGCCAAGGTCCTCTCTGAAATCTCTCCTTCCGGAAGATTATGGCGCACCACCTCGACCCCGTTCAATTTCACCAGGCAGCCGTCATCCACGCGGACATCAAAAAAGAGGCGCTTCACCTTTCCGGCATCCTTAACATCAAACTCTTTCAAAAACCGGGCCGACAGCGGCCTTTCACCCTCAGAACAAACCGCGGTCGAAATCACATCATCACCATAACCCAACGGCGCACGGCCCGCCGCCCATACGTTACCATCCAGACTCCACTGCCATTCCGCCTCCCTTTCAACCGCCATCCGGGCCTTGGAAGGTTTAGTATAACTAGGATGCGTGGAATCGAACGGGAGGCGCAAAACCTTTCCAGACTCCGGAACCCAGAATTTCATACCTTCAGGCTCGGCAAACAAATCGGCCTCGGCCAGCGACTTCACCTTATCGGCCCCATCGAACTGAACCGTTCGAATCAGTAGCTCTTCCGGATAAACCTGAATCCACTTATATTGATGAAACGACTCACTCGCCATCGTCCAGGGCTTGTCATCATTGGCAGGTCGAGCCGGAGCGCCCCAACTGCCCTCACCGAGAAAAACGAAGCCCTTTTCATCATCGCGGATGAAACTTTCATAACTCCCCTCCTCTTCAGAGGGCCGAACCGGATAAGTCCGCTTCGTCATATGAGTATCCGACTCAATCACCAGATCCACGCCCTGATCATAGAAAAGCTGCGACCACCACTTGATGCGATTCAACCCCTCCGCTTTACGAGACGTATGCGCCCGCATCGGCCGGTGATAAGCAACCACCTTCCATTCAGCATCGGCATATTTCGGCAAATCAGACCGAATCCACGCATTCTGCTCATCCACCTTATCTTTATCCTTATACTCCAATTCCGAGTTCAACACCCAGATGCGCATCATATCACCGCCGATGCCCATCGAATAATACTGATCCGGATGCGGAGTATCGAAAAGATGCTCCATCATCTGCATATCGGCATTTTCATGATTCCCATGCGTTGCAATAATCGGAAAAATCCGCCCGTCCTCACTGATCGTCAACTGCCAGTCCGAAAACCACTCTTTCCACTGCTCGGCAGTTCCCGAGCCGGAATAGTCGCCGCCAAACAACACAAATAGCGGCCGCAACTTGGCCACCAGCTTATTCCCTTCCCGCCGCGGCTCCGGATTGGTGCGCGAATCGCCGCCGGAAATAAAAGTAAAGGGCTGCGGCCTGTCAGGCGCGGTCTTAAACCAGAGACGCCGCCCCACCCCCTCGGAATCACAGATCACAAAATAATAGGCGGTATCCGGCTTGAGGTTTTCCAACCGGACAAAATGATTATTCATTCCCCGATAATCCAGTGTCCGGGTCGGTTCAGCACGATTTTCATACGCGATCGCCTTCATGCCATGGTCCACCGGACCAAAACACACTTCCGGATTCTCACCCGACACCTGATTCCAGCAAACAACTGCGGAAGTCGACGGATCATCCCGCCAAGCCACGCGGTAAAACTCCGCCCTGCCAAAACTCAACAAGGGAACGATACAAATTGCCGCCAAGACCATGCTCTTCATTAGCTTCTCCAAATACATAATTTACGCACTATACGCCGCACACTTCAAAAAAAGGACAATAAACAAGACCCATTAGACGTTGGTTAAGCCTCGACACTAAACCAATAATCTATTGCTTTTTCCGAAGATTGGATGGCAGACTGCTTCACAAATGCTGACTAAAAATACCAGAATCCACGATCTCCTCGCAGCCACAGGGCTTTTTGACGACAAACTTCTCGAGACCATCCTCGGAGAAGCACGCGAAAACGGCACACCGATTTGCAAAGCTGTGCTCGAAGGCAGCGAAATCAAAGAAGAACCCCTGCTTGAGAAGTTGGCGGAAATAACCAACCTCTCCTTCCAGCGCCTCAAAGAGGTTGAAATCGAAAACGAGGTCCTGGAAAAACTGCCGACCAAGGCCATCTTCCAATATAACGTGATCCCGCTGGCTTACAAAGACGAATGCCTGAAAGTGGCCACAAGCGATCCCTTCATCCCGGGACTGGTCGATGCCCTGCGTCTGGCTGCGGAATGCCGCATCCGCCTGGTACTCAGCCCCACCGAAGACATCGAGACTTCCGCCAAAAAATTCTACGGGGTCGGTGCCGAAACGCTCGACAAGATGATGGAAGACGGCGCGCTGGACCTGGATGACGACGATGACCTCCTGAAACAGGATCTCAGCGAGCTCGACCAGGAAGCGTCAGTCGTGAAGTTTGTAAACCAGATCATCTGGGAAGCCTATAAGGACCGCGCAACCGATATTCATATTGAACCAATGGAAATGGACCTGCGCATCCGCTACCGCGTAGATGGCGTGCTGCACGAAACTCCGATGCCGCCACAGCTCAAACGCTTCCAGTCATCGGTCATTTCCCGCCTCAAGGTCATGGCCAATATGGACATTGCCGAAAAACGCCTGCCGCAGGACGGCCGCATCAGCGTGCGCATCCGCGGAGCCGAAATCGACGTCCGTGTATCCACCATGCCCACCGTCTACGGAGAGTCCGTCAGCCTGCGTCTTCTAATGCGCGGCGGCGGGCTCGTCACCATGGCCGACCTGGGATTGAACGATCACGACAGCGACATGCTGAAAAAAATGATCACCCGGCCGCACGGCATCCTGCTGGTCACCGGCCCGACCGGCTCAGGAAAGTCCACCTCCCTCTACGCGTGGCTGCATACGATCAACTCCATCGACAAACGTATCATGTCGGCCGAAGATCCAATCGAATACGAAATGAAGGGCGTTAATCAGGTACAGATGAGACCTGAAATCGGCCTCACCTTTGCAAACACCCTGCGAACCTTCCTTCGTCAGGACCCGGACGTAATTATGGTCGGGGAGATTCGAGACAAAGAAACTGCCGAAATTGCCATTCGTGCCGCCCTGACCGGCCACTTGGTATTCAGTACCATTCACACAAACGACTCCGCCAGCACCGTAACGCGCCTGCTCGACATGGGCATCGAGCCATTCCTCGTTGCCTCTTCCGCCGAGGGCATTGTGGCCCAGCGCCTGGTACGCGGCCTTTGCAACAACTGTAAACAGCCCGTAGAACTGGACGATGACTTTCTAAAGGAACATAACTTCCCCATCGAACGCCTGGCCCATGAGGGGCCTATTTATGAAGCCGTCGGGTGCGATGAATGTCGGGGCAATGGATACAAAGGACGTACCGGCATCTTTGAAATTCTGCACATTACCGATGAAATCCGGCCACTCATCATTGCCCATGCTTCAGCAGCCGATATCAAAGCCAAGGCCCTGGAGCACGGCGGCATGAAAACCCTTCGTGAAGACGGCTGGGATAAAGTACTCAACGGGGTCACCACCATCGATGAAATCCTGCGCGTCACCGAAGACGACGAGATCGAAGAAGCCTAGTCGACCGCAACCCTTTCTCTACCAACAAGCAACCAACTGTTAGTACACTATGGTCTAAGGAGCTCCTGGGGGCAGAATACCCTCGGCAACCAATTGATCATCCATATCCTGCGTCAGAGGAATCGGAAGCGGGGGCTGCCCTTTTCGAATAATATCCATCTGAGCATGGCGCAACCGTTCGGTAATCTCCGCACGCTTTATAGCCATTTCCTCCGCAGTAAGCTCCGGTTCCGGCTCTTTGACCGGCGTTGCAGGCTTTGCGCGGAAGCCGCCGCCGAAACGACGGGCAGGTTGAGCAGGCGTCTTCGCAGCTGGAGCCGCTTTTGCTTTTGCCAACTCAAAGGTAACCTTCTTCCCGTTAATCGAAAGCGTTGCGCTGTTATCGTCAATGCTGATGGAAGAGAGCTTCATCCCGTTAAAACTTTCGCCCACCTTCAGCATAATACTTTTCGGATCGCCGGGACGGGCCTTCAGATTCTGAAAGCCGGCACGAATATCACCAGATTCCGCCTCCAGCAAATAGCAGAGACGCATCTCTTTTTCCATCTTCTTAGCCGCCGCAGTAGCTTCAGCGGCATCTTTAGCGCTTTGCTTTTCATCCAGCTCGGCCTGACGCGCAGCAAGCGGGTCTTCGCCGAACGGCGAGCGCTCAACAATCAGATCATACCGTTCGCGATTATATTCCATTGCCCCGGCCGCCATGACGCCCGCAACGATTAACATAAAAGTTCTATGGATCAGCTTTCCAATCATTGGAAGATTCCTTCATTCGAATACCGGAAAGAATGCGCACTCGTCCTCGATTCGTCAAGCATCGCTTCCAACCCTTGGAAAAGAACGTTCCAACTGCTGGAATATTGCCGTACCCCTGTAATTCATTTAGTTTCTTCAGATGCAGCACAAAACGGTCATCATAACGGGCGCAAATTCAGGCATCGGCAAAGCTGCAGCGAAGCAGATCGCCGATCAGGGCCACCAGGTCATCCTCGCCTGCCGGAACCCCGAACGGGCGGAACGGGCGCAGCACGAAATCGGCGGCAATACCCATGCCGGCCAGCTCGATCTCGCATCCCGGCGCAGCATTCATAATTTCACAGAATGGATTCATCGCGAGTTCGACCGCATTGATGTCCTGATCAACAACGCAGCCGACTTTGACCTATCACGAACCGAACGGGAAATGATGCCCGATGGATTTGAGCGTATCTGGTTTACCAACCACCTCGCCCCCGTGCTCCTGACAGATCGGCTCATGGACCGACTCATTGCCAGTCCCCAGGGCCGGATCATCAACATTACTTCCAAAGGGTTGCTGATGCACCCGTTCCAGACAGTGGACCTGAAAGATCCAATGTTTGGAAACCGCCCCTTCTCCCCGGCCCGCGCCTACTACCAATCCAAACTTGCGCAAATTATGCACACGCGATGGCTCGCACAACAACTTTCCGGCACCATGGTCACCGCCAACTGCATCAGCGTAACCAATGTTAAACTGGACCTCTCCCGCTTTCCCGATCTGCCTCAATGGATGAAAAACCTCTACACCGTCAAATCGCTCGTTTCGATCAGCCCCGAAAAAATGGCAGAAACATATGCAAAGGCCGCGCTGGCAGCCGATGCGAAAGACGTGTCAGGAGCCCTGATCGCCCACCCCTATAAAGAAACCGCCGCTCCTGTATATGCAAAAGACCCGCTCGTGATCGAGCAGGTCATGCAGCTCTCCTTCAAACAATTGGGCATCCGGCCGTCGATTTCATACGAACAACCGGAATTCGATTAACGCCGACGCCGACCCAGCGGCACAGAAAGGGTTCCGTTAAAGAACTCAATAATATGCCCCCGCTCAATCAACCAGCCCAGCGGCTGAAGCGCGTCTTTGGCCTCCTGCGATTTCGGATCTGCCCCTGGATGCAGCACTTCCAGCAGATGCATACGGGTGGACCCCGGATTCTCTTTCAGGAAAAGAAGCACCTCTGCAATATTCGATACCGTGTCTTCCGGGTTAACCGGATTCGGCTTAATGTGCGTCACAAAGTTTATTTTCCCTGCCTTGAATAAATACAGGTGCATGTGGCGGAATGCCGCACGCATCGCAAACGACATCGAAAGCGGGAACCGGCTCTCTTTTCCCCACACCCGCTTAATGGCGTGTGTAATATTCCGATCTTCCAATGATTGGGAAATCCCGGCCGGCACCACAGCGCGGTGCGTTCGCTCAAACAAAGTGGGCACCTTCTTGGCAAAATCAATTTCGGCGCGCTTCTGATCCACCGGCTCCGCTTCGGGATCGGATTTGAGTTTATAAACAATCTGCTTACGACTCTCCTCTTTCCACTGCTCCACCAGCTCATCGTCTTTTACGATCTCAATATTGCGTTTATAATCTTCAAGCGACATACCGGAAAAGCGAGCGGCATGAACCTCGGCAACCTTTGCGTTGTAGCTGTGATGATTCGGCGGACCAAGCAGGATGCCCGTCTTACGACACCGCGCCACACCGGGAAAATTACCGGCCGGAGGCTCAGCCTCAATCTCTTCCTTGTCATAAACATCCGTTAAATGCTTCGACATAATATGTTGTGTCATCAGCTCCTCGGTCGAGGTAACGGTTTTACACTTTTTGCACTGAAACAATTCAAAATCAGGCGTCTCTTTATTGGCTTCGATCTTAACCAGATAACCTTCCGAATCATGAATCAGCAGGTTCGCCAAATCCATCAGCGGAAATGCGCGGCGCGTATGATGAATCTGTCGCACCAAAGAAGCCAAACGCTTCTGCTCGGGAAGAAACGAAACGGTTACCGGAAGCTCTTTAATCGGCTCACGGGGTTCCCGGCGGCGCTCCGGGCGCTCGTCCCGGCGGCCATCCCGACGATCCGACTGCGGGCGGCGGGAACGGTCATCCCGACGGCCTTCAGGTCGCGGACCATCCCGGCGAGGACGATCATCACGTCGGCGCGGTTCGCGATATTCCTTTTTAGCATAGTGATTTTCACCCGGCGGCTTGCGGGCCCACTGAGGCACAAAGTTCAGATCAAGAATAACATCGCGACCATCGGACCGCTCTTCCTGTGGATGTGTTTTATCTTCCATGGTACCAACCGTGTGTTTTATATATTAATGAGAAACAGTTTAATTGATAATTGCTTGATGAAAAGCATTAACCGAGACCGAGATTTCCACACATTGGAAGTATGAAAAACCCCGACACCACTTTTCTGCATGTCGACATGGATGCCTTCTTTGCCTCCGTCGAGCAGCGCGACCATCCCGAACTGCGCGGCAAGCCGGTAGTGGTCGGCGCCGCGGCCGACCAGCGCGGCGTGGTGGCGGCCGCCTCCTACGAAGCCCGTAAATACGGCATCCATTCCGCCATGCCTTCCCGGATCGCCAGGCAGAAATGCCCGCACGTCATCTTTGTTTCGAACAACATGGGCAACTACAAAGAGGCCTCCCGCCGGATCATGCGCATCTTCGAGTCCTACACCCCGCACGTTCAGCCGCTCTCCATCGATGAAGCCTTTCTCGATGTCACCGGCGCCCGGCGCCTCTTCGGCGACGGCAAAACGATTGCCGAAAAAATCCGCCGCGATATTAAAGAACAGACCCAACTCACAGCTTCCGTCGGCGTGGCCCCCAATATGTTTCTGGCCAAGATTGCCTCCGACCAGAACAAACCCGACGGCCTCACCGTCGTTCCGTTTGACCAGGACGGCATCGAAGCCTTCCTTGCCCCCCTGCCCATCGGCCGCATGTGGGGCGTCGGCAAGGTTACGCAGAAAAAACTGTTGTCGCTCGGAATTCCAACCATTGGAAAACTGCAGACCTTCGACTTCCAAACATTGGAAAACGCCATCGGCTCGCGTTCGGCCCGGCTCTTCCACCGCCTCGCCCACGGCATCGACGAACGCGGCATCGGCGGCGAAGTCGATGAAAAAAGCATTTCCAACGAGACCACCTTTAAAAAGGATGTCACTGATCGCGAACAGATTGAAGCAACCTACAAACGGCTCATCGACAAGGTCGCTTCCAGAGTTCGGAAGGCCGGCTTCTTTGCCACCACCGTTCACCTGCGCCTGCGCTGGAGCGACTTTACCACCATCACCCGACAGACCCGCCTCTCTATTCCTGCCTGCGACGACATCACCCTGCGCGAGGTCGGCATGGAGCTTTTGAACGAACACCTGCGCCACCGCCCCGTCCGCCTGATCGGCTTTGGAACCAGCCGTTTCACCGAAACCGACGCGCCGCAAACCCTTCAGATGAACCTGTTCGAAGCCCCCGATACCACCGAACACGAAAAACGCAACCGACTCAGCCATACCGCCGATTCCATAAAAGAAAAGTATGGGAAAACCAGTATTCGTCGGGGATCAGACCTCGATTGAATTCTTTTCCGACCTTTTTTGTCCAACATCGCATCCTCTATTCGTATCTTGTGTAAGAAACTTTATTGTTTCTTCTTCCTATAGCGGCGCAGGATTTTTACCCCTCTAATCCTGCGCCGCTTCCTTTTTGCCCCTCTGATGTCACGGAAGTTGTCACGATCGTGAACACTTCCGTGACGCATCAAAGTTACTTTTCACTTCCAACCCTTGGGGTTCCATACTAAGAACGCCCAGTTTCAAACAGAAACCGCTTTTATATTGCAATATCCGGATAAACGGATATACACCTTCCAATCGTTGGAAATTCGAGGCCGTATGAACAGAAAATTTGAACAGACCTATACCGAACCCGGAGGGCAGCAGTTTGCCGCCCTGCTGAAAGAAAAAGTCCTGATGCTCGATGGCGCCATGGGCACCATGATCCAGAAGCATAAACTGGAGGAAGCCGACTTCCGTGGCGAGCGCTTTGCCGACCACGCATCCGACCTCAAGGGCAATAACGATTTGCTGACGCTCACCAAACCCCAAATCATCGAAGACATTCACGCTGAATTCCTCGAAGCCGGCGCGGACATCGTTGAAACCAACACCTTCAGCTGCACCACCATTTCCCAGGCCGATTACAATCTGGAATCACTCGTTCATGAGCTGAATGTTGAGGGCGCCAGGCTCGCCCGCCGCGCAGTCGAACGCGTGCAGGCCGCCGATCCCTCACGGACCCTGTTTGTGGCCGGCTCCATCGGTCCGACCAACCGGACGGCATCCATCTCGCCGGACGTGAACGATCCGGGCTACCGCGCCGTGACGTATGATGATCTGGTCGCCTCCTATTCCGAGCAGACCGAAGCACTGATTGAAGGCGGCGTGGATGTACTGCTGGTTGAAACTATTTTCGACACGCTCAATGCCAAGGCCGCGCTGTATGCCATTGAAGAGGTGTTCGACAAAACCGGGAAACGCCTGCCGGTGATGATTTCCGTTACGATCACCGACCGCTCGGGCCGCACCCTTTCCGGCCAGACGCCGACCGCATTCTGGTACAGCGTTGAACATGCCAAGCCGATTTCGGTCGGCCTGAACTGTGCCCTCGGCGCTGCCGACATGCGCCCCTATCTCGAAGAGCTTTCCGAAGTCGCGCCGTGCTACATCAGCATCTACGCCAACGCCGGTCTGCCGAACGCCTTTGGCGGCTACGACGACACGCCCGACGACATGGGCAAAATCTACAACGACTTTGCCGAACACAACCTGGCCAACATCTGGGGCGGCTGCTGCGGCACCACACCCGCGCACATCAAGGCCATGGCCGATGTCGTGAAAAAACACACCCCGCGCGTCCCGCCGCAACCGGACAACGCACCGCGTTTCAGCGGACTCGAACCGCTGCGCATTACACCGGAAATGAATCTGGTGATGGTCGGCGAGCGCTCGAACATTACCGGCTCGCCCAAGTTCGCCCGCCTCATTCGCGAAGGCGACCTCGAAGCCGCGCTGCAGATTGCCCGTCAACAGGTCGAAAACGGCGCCAACATCATCGATATCAACATGGATGAAGGCCTGATCGACTCCGAAGCCATGATGGTTAAATTCCTGAATCTCGTTGCTTCTGAGCCCGACATTTCCAAAGTGCCGATCATGATCGACTCCTCCAAATGGGACGTCATCGAAGCCGGACTGAAGTGCGTTCAGGGTAAAGCCATCGTCAATTCGATCAGCATGAAGGAAGGCGAAGACGCGTTCCGAGCACAGGCCCGAAAAATCCAGCGCTATGGCGCCGGCATGGTCGTCATGGCCTTCGATGAAAAAGGCCAGGCCGACACCACCGAACGCCGCATCGACATCTGCACTCGGGCCTACCACATTCTGGTGGATGAACTAGGGATCGATCCGACCGATATTATTTTTGACCCCAACGTCTTCCCCATCGGAACCGGCATGGAAGAGCACCGCATTAACGCGACCTCCTTCTTCGAAGCCACCAAAGTAATCCGCGACACACTGCCGGGTTGCTCCGTCAGCGGCGGCATCAGTAATGTTTCATTTTCGTTCCGCGGCAACAACCGCGTTCGCGAAGCCATTCATGCCGCCTTCCTCTACCACGGCATGAAAGCCGGCCTGAACATGGCCATCGTGAATGCCGGCATGCTCGAAGTCTATGACGAAGTATCCGCCGACCTGATGACGGCGGTTGAAGACGTGCTTCTCAATCGTGATGAAGATGCGACCGAACGCATGATCGACTTTGCCGAACGCGTCAAAGCCGAAGGCGGAACGGCGAAGAAGGAAGTCGAGACCCAGGCCTGGCGCGAAGAGTCGGTTGAAGAACGCCTCAAGCATGCCCTGATCAAGGGTATTGTTGACTACATTGATGAAGACACTGAAGAAGCGCGCCAGAAATATGACCGGCCGCTGCACGTGATCGAAGGTCCGCTCATGGATGGCATGGGCGTGGTCGGCGATCTGTTCGGCTCCGGCAAAATGTTCCTGCCGCAGGTCGTTAAGAGCGCCCGCGTCATGAAAAAGTCCGTGGCCTATCTCCTTCCTTATATGGATGCCGAAAAAAGCGACGGCGAAAGCTCCAGTGCCGGTAAAATTCTAATGGCCACCGTGAAGGGCGACGTGCACGACATCGGTAAAAACATCGTCGGCGTGGTCCTCGCCTGCAACAACTTCGAAGTGAAAGACATCGGCGTCATGGTTCCCTGGGATACCATTCTTAAAGAAGCCAAAGAGTGGGGTGCAGATATCATCGGCCTTTCCGGCCTGATCACGCCATCGCTCGACGAAATGGTCCACGTGGCCAAAGAGATGGAACGCGAAGGACTCGACATTCCGCTGCTGCTCGGAGGAGCCACCACCAGCAAAAAGCATACGGCCGTGAAGATTGCTCCCGAATATTCGGGACTGGCCATGCACTGTCTCGATGCCTCCAAAGCCGTAACCGTGGTGCAGTCGATTCTCAGTGGCGATGAAAAATTCAAAGCCGCCGCGAAATATGAATACAACGCTATTCGCGAGCAGCACGAAGCTTCGCAGGAAATCCGCGAGTTCCAGCCTCTGGAAAAAGCGCGCGCCAACTGCGCCCTTTCCAATGATTGGAAAGGCTACGTTCCTCCGGCACCGAATACACTGGGCGTCCAGACATTGGAAATCCCGGTCAAGGATCTCGTGCCCTACATCGACTGGACCCCGTTCTTCTGGACCTGGGAACTGGAAGGAAAATATCCGGCCATTCTCGAAAAAGATGGCGAGCCCGGCAAACACGCACGCGATCTGTTCAACGATGCGCAGGCCATGCTGAAACAGATTGTCGACGAAAACTGGTTTACGCCGAAAGGCGTACGCGCCTTCTTCCCGGCGGCCCGGGTCGGCGACAGCGTTGAAGTCTATACCGATGAATCGCGCACCGAAAAACTGAACACCCTCCACTTCCTGCGTCAGCAGATGATCAAGAAGGACGACACGCCCAACCGCAGCCTCGCCGACTTCATTGCGCCGAAGAGCGAAAGCTGTGCCGACTACATCGGCGCCTTTGCCGTAACCGCCGGACCCGAAGGTGTTGCCATTGCCGACAAATTTAAAGCCGATCACGACGACTACAATGCCATCATGGTGCAGGCACTCGGCGACCGCCTGGCAGAAGCCTTCGCAGAATACATGCACAAACAGGCCCGCGACGACTGGGGATTCGGCGTAGACGAAAATCTGAGCCCGGATGAAATGGTGAATGAAAAATATCAGGGCATCCGCCCGGCGGCCGGCTACCCGGCCTGCCCCGACCACACCGAAAAGCTCACAATTTTCCAACTGTTGGAAGCCACGAAGCACACCGGAATCGAGCTCACGGAAAGCATGGCCATGACGCCACCGAGTTCCGTCTCCGGCCTCTACTTCTCGCACCCGAAATCGCGCTACTTCCCGCTCGGCCGCATTAACAAAGACCAGCTCAAAGACTACGCCGCCCGGAAAGGCTGGACGGTTGATAAAGCCGAGAAATGGCTTTCCCCGAACCTCGGCTACAACACTTGAGAAACAGGAATTAATACAAAATGATTTAGAGCAAAATAATTACTACCCAGTAGCTGAGCAGAATCATTTTGCTCCTAATTATTTTGCTTTATACATAACTGGATGGAACCGATGAAAAATATTTTAGAGCGCATGGCAGACCACCCCCTCATTTTTGACGGGGCGATGGGTACCATGATCTATTCCAAGGGCGTGTTTATTAACACGTGCTACGAACACCTGTGTGTGACCAATCCGAAGCTGGTCGGCGGGATTCATCAGGAATATGCCGACGCCGGGGCCGACGTAATCGAAACGAATTCATTCGGTGCCAACCGACTGAAGCTCCAGGGACACGGGCTGGTGGACCAGCTCGAAGCCATCAATCGCGCCTCCGTTAAACTGGCCCGCGAAGCGGCCGGCGAGGACGCTCTGGTTGCGGGCTCTGTCGGTCCCCTACTGAAATCCGGTCAAGTCTACCTCGACAACCGGACCGAAGAACTTGCCGAGGTGTTCCGCGAGCAGATGGCGATTCTGGCCGATGAAGGCATCGACTTTTTCATGCTCGAAACGTTCACCCACATTCAGGAAGCCCAGCTGGCTGCCAAGGTGGCCAAGACATTCGGTGTGCCGGTCTTTGTTTCCATGACCGTCGGAATTGAGGGCAAAACGGAAAAAGGCCGGAAGGTCGAACAGATTATCCAGACCTTGGAAAACGATTCCAACGTCGACGGCATCGGCCTGAACTGCGGCGTCGGCCCGGCGGCGGCGTACAGCAATGCCGAACGCGCTCTGCCGCTGACCACCAAGCCGTTTGTGATTATGGCCAATGCCGGTCTGCCGCAGGAAGTCGATGGCCGCATGATCTATATGGCCTCCCCGGAATATTTCACGGAATATGCCAAACGCATGATCGAACTCGGAGCGCGCGGCGTCGGCGGCTGCTGCGGCACCACACCGGCCGACATCGGCACGGCGGCTAAAAGCATCAAGACGATGACCGGCGTGAAACAACACGTCACCATCACCCGACACTCAGATCAGGAAGCACCGAAAGTGGATGTAATTCCGCTGGCCGAAAAATGCGGTTTCGCGGCCAAACTGGCGCGCGGCGAAATGGTGACCAGTATTGAAATTACTCCGCCCCGCTCCATCGACCTGAAACCGATGCTTGCGCAATGCCAAACCTGTAAAGATGCCGGCATTGATGCCATCAACATTCCGGATGGACCGCGTGCAAGTGCGCGCATCTCCCCGATGGTGGCCGCACTGGCGGTTGAACGCGAAGTGGGCATTGAAACGGTGCTGCACTATTGTTGCCGCGACCGCAACCTGATCGGCATGCAATCCGACCTGCTCGGCGGCTATGCCGGCGGGCTGCGGAACTATCTCATCATCACGGGCGATCCGCCCAAGCTCGGCGACTACCCGGACTCCACCGCCGTATTTGATGTGGATGCGGTGGGCCTGACCCAGGTGGTCACCAACCTGAACCACGGTATCGATGTGGGCGGAAACGTGATCAACCCGCCAACCGGCATTCTGATCGGCGTGGGAGCCAACCCATGCGCGGTTGAACCCGAGCGCGAGCTGCAGCATTACATGAATAAAATCAACGCCGGTGCGGAATATTCCATTACGCAGCCGATCTTTGATGCGGAAGCCCTGCTGCGCTTCATGGATGCCGCCGAAGCCAAAGGCGGAAGCATTCCGGTCGTAGCCGGCGTCTGGCCGCTCGTCTCGCTGCGCAACGCCGAGTTCCTGGCCAACGAAGTGCCGGGCGTTGAAATTCCGGACGCCATTCTTGAACGCATGAGCCATGCAAAGACCAAGGAAGACGGCCGTGCGCTGGGCATCGAGATTGCCCGCGAAATCTGCGAAGCGATTTCCGACCGCGTCGCCGGCTATCAGGTCAGCGCACCGTTCGGCATTGTGGATCTGGCGCTTCAGGTTCTGAAATAATGGAAATCCGGAAAGCCACCGAAACTGATTTCGAGGCGATCTGGCCCACCTTCCGTGCAGTGGCAGCCGAGGGCGAAACCTATCCCTACCCGCGTGATGTTTCGTTCGAGGAAGGGAAGCGCATCTGGATGGAGGTCCCGAGCGCCACCTTCCTTGCGGAAGAAAACGGCGCCGTGCTGGGGACCTACTACATTAAACCGAACGCCCCCGGGGCGGGTGCGCACGTTTGCAACTGCGGCTACATGGTGGCCGAAAATGCACGCGGTCGGGGCATTGCAACGGCCATGGGTGAGCACTCGCAACAGGTGGCCCGCGAAATGGGATTCAAGGCCATGCAGTTCAACCTCATCGTTACAACCAACACCGCCTCGGTGAAGCTCTGGCCCAAACTCGGGTTCGAGATCATCGGGTGCCTACCTAAGGCTTTTAAACACCCGGCGCAGGGCTACGTTGACGCACTGGTCATGTACAAATGGCTGGCAGGTTGAGCCTCAGACCGATTCTTATCGGCTTCGTTATTTCGAGATGGGCGTGATCCAGACGGTTCCTTTGCGGACCGTCGCTTCGGCATCGATCTGAAAACAGATTTGTTCGATTACGCTCATAATGGAATCTTCCTGACTGTTGATGCTGACCTTAAGATCTTTTTCAACCGTGCGCCCGCAGACAATGGTGGCTCCCGAAAGATGCGTGAGCATGGTAAACGCTTCATGTGCCGGCAGATCCACCATACGAACCGGAGCCCCCTTCCGGTTTAACCGTTCGAGCAGGTCCGCCTCACCGGACGAATCGATTACCAGCCGAAAGGATGTGGAACCGACTTTGAACAAGGCTCCATTGGTCAGCTCGACGGTTTCCGAAGACTCTCCCGTATCGGTTTGCACCAGTTTTCCGGATAGGGGCTGCGCTGTTCCGATCGAAATTATACTGAATAGAAGGACGGCTGCTACATAACGGTTGCTCATGGATATCTCCTGCTGTGGTAGAAATGAATAAACAAGGTATCTCCCCCTTGCGGTAGTTTACAAGAACCACCGGTGTGATTCTTTGCTCCCCGCATATTTCCTGCTGATTAACTAGCCAAGCTCAAAAGGGACCTGTATATAGTACCAATTTAGTGAGGTTTAAATGACGCAAGATATTGAAGAACTCTATGAATACTACCGCGAAGGCGATCATCAGTATCAGATCGCAGGTGGTGAAGAAGGTTGCTATAAGCTGGCCAACGATTTTTATGACGTAATGGAAAAACTGTCCGAAGCCCGTAAAATCCTGTTTATGCATCCGGGCGACCTAACGGAATCCCGTGAAAAACTGGCCCGTTTTCTGGCCGGCTACATGAACGGACCGGAGCTTTATGAGGAAAAGTACGGTCCCTTAGCCCTCGGGCCGGCACATAGCCATCTGGCCATTGGCAGGGCGGAAAAGGAAGCCTGGCTAAAGTGCATGGACCAGGCGCTTGCGATGCAGGACTGGCCGGAAGAATTTAAGATCTTCATGCGAATGCGCCTCCAGACCCCGGCCGACCGGATCCAAAACCGGCCCTGAATCAGGCGCGTTTCTGCAGGCCTACGGCAAGCAGAATGCCGCCGACAATGCCGATGAAGCCGGCAAGAAAAACAGAAAGCAGCACATTCATGAAGAGGTTCGGACTGACCGGGCGGCGGTTCGGCTCGGCCATATCGATGAGCTCGACCACATTGCGCGGAACTTTCAGTGTGATGATCTCCTGACGATGCTTCGTCTTGAGTTGGTTGTATATGAAATCCTCTGATTCCAGATCCGCTATCGCCCTGCGATAGGGACGATATTTTATGCCCTGAGTTTCGGTCGGCCCCGCGTTTTCCGGAACATTGAGTTCATCACCGATTTTCTGAACTTTTTTCTCTGCGTCTTCAATTCGCTGATGCTGTTCTTCCATGGCCTCTTCGATGGTCTCAATTTTCCGCCGCGCATTCTTCTGTGCCGAGTCGAGGCGGAAATCCCGATAGGTTACAGCAAGTTCGTTTGCAATCTCTGCCGCCTCGTCGGGATTGTCGCGCTTCACGCTGATTACGAGCAGCGATGTGTCGCGCTGCTGAAAAACCTGAACGCTGTTCCGCAGAATTTTATACGCGATTTCCCGCGGCAGTTTTTCCCCGCCTCGCCCCCACTCCTGTTGCAGATTCAGGCGTTTGACGACTTCGTACAAAACCGGTTTCGATTGAATCAGTTCAAACTGCGTTCTCAGGAAATATGGATTGTAAGGCTGAAACTCCCCCTCCGTAGCAAAGGGATTCACTTCCGGAGCGTCCTCTGAAACTGTAATCCGCACACTCGAGCTGTAGATATTGGGGAGCATCAACGTATACACCGTTGCGGCAATAACGATGACCGGAGCCAGAGCAATCAGAACTGCTCCGAGAACAACACAAACATGTTTCATGGAATCTTCCTTTTTCCAATCTTTGGAACCCCGAGCCGGGCGGCGGGTTATCCCACTTCTTTTTCCAACCATTGGATAATCACATCCGAGAGGTCGGCAACATTGATCGGCTTGGTGATGTAGTTATCCATGCCTTCTTCGAGGCAGCGCTCGCGGTCGCCGCTTAAAGCGTGAGCGGTCATGGCAATGATGGGCAGCCGCGAAAGATTATTTTCGGCCTCGAGCCTTCGTATGGCAGCCGTTGTTTCCAGCCCGTCCATCTTCGGCATCTGCACATCCATCAGCACAAAATCATAGTGGGTGTCGATCAGGCGTTCAATCGCTTCCTCGCCATCATCGGCGGCCTCGGCCTCGATGCCCATTTTCTCCAGCGTGCGCACAGCAACGGTCTGGTTTACCCGGTTGTCTTCCACCACCAGCACACGGATGGCGGATTTGTGTTTTTTGATGCGTTGACGGGTTTCCAGCAGAATATCCTGCGTGGCCGTATGATCATCTTCTGTGGCGCCACGCCCCCCCCCGGCATCAAATTCAAATGAGATCTGGCCTTTCTGGGTAGGCTGCAAGTTAACGGGGATATTAAACCAGAACAGCGAGCCTTTGCCTTCCGTGCTCTCCACGCCGATCTCGCCGCCCATAATTTCAACCAGCTGCTTGCAGATCGTCAACCCCAGCCCTGTGCCGCCGTATTTTCGGGAAGTGGAGGCGTCCTGCTGCTGAAACGCGGCGAAGATATTCGGCAACTGCTCTTCCGCGATGCCGATGCCCGTGTCGCGGACTTCAAAGCGCAGGTGAACATGATCGTCATGTTCATTTGCCAGCTGAACGTCCAGCGAAACCTCGCCCTTATGGGTAAACTTAATCGCATTACCCGTCAGATTGGTGAGGACCTGCCGCAGGCGCCCCACATCGCCGCGCAGCATGGCGGGGGCCGAGGAATCGACCCTTACCTTCAGATCAATCCCCTTTTCCTCGGCTTGAAGCGCAAGAATGGCCTTAAGATCGTCCAGCACATTTTTAAGGTCGAAATCCCGGACTTCAATATCCAACAGCCCTGCTTCAATTTTAGAGAAATCCAGAATGTCATTTATGATTGAGAGCAGCGCTTTTCCACTGCGCTGAATGGTGCTGGCCAGCTCGTGCTGATCTTCATTCAGATCCGTATCAATCAACAAGGTGGTTACGCCGATGATACCGTTCATGGGCGTTCGAATTTCATGACTCATATTGGCCAGGAATTCACTTTTGGCCACGCTGGCCGACTGCGCTTTAATGGCCAGTTTGTTCGCCCGTTCAATGGAACTTTTCAGCTGAATGTTCGCTTCTTCCAGCTTTGCTTTGGCCTCTTCCGTATCCTCGTTCATACTGACGAGAATCGCAATATCCGCCTCATGCTTGGTAGGCTCATCCGCCTCCATCGAGTCGTCCCATACCGACTCGTCCTCAGGCTCCTGACGACTGTAAGTCGGGAGTGCGGCTTCTTCCTGCTTTTCCATGAGCGTACTGTGAAGAGCCCTGTTCTGGCCCACCAGAAGGAGGATCGCCACAATGGCGGCGGTTAAAAGCAAGCTGATGAATATGAGTCCCATTTTTTCCAGTTGTTGGAAGGTTCAGGAAAACTATTACAAAAACTTAACGATTGTGCGATCTATTCTTTCAATGACCCGTTCGCGGCCAAGCACTTCCAGCATCGGAAAAAGTTCCGGTCCGGACTGAATACCCGAAACCGCAATCCGTGCCGGGGCCATCACAGCACCGAAACCGAGGCCGGATTCCTCTACAAAATCGTGCAGGGCTTTGTCGGTTGAGGCTTCGTCGAACACTTCCAATGATTGGAAGATTTCCTTCAGCCTGTTCAACGTGTCGACCACGCCGTCTTTCTGCAGTTTTTTGCGAACGGCCTTTTCGTCGTATTCAAACTCTTCGGAGAAGAAATATCCAACCATTGGAACAATGTCCGCTACCGTTTTCACGCGCTCGCGGATCAGCCCGAAGACCTGCAGCGCATATTCGGGATCGGCCTCAATGCCCGCCCCTTCCAACGCCTGGAACGCCATGGCGTTGAATTCCTCCACCGGGAGCTTCATCATATATTCGCCGTTCATCCAGGTCAGTTTTTTCATATCCACCTGAGCGGCGGACGACTGGCAGCGCTCCAGCGTGAAGGCTTCAACCATCTCTTCGCGGGTCATCACTTCCCGGTCATCGCCCGGCGACCAGCCGAGCAGCGCGAGATAGTTAAACAGCGCATCGCCGAGGAATCCCTTATCACGGAAATCGCCCACAAATGCATCGCCGTCGCGTTTGGAATAGGGTTTGCCCTGTTTATTTACAATCATTGGAAGGTGCGCAAAGTTCGGAATTTCCGCGCCGAGTGCTTTATAGAGCGCAATGTGGCGAAAGGTATTTTCCACGTGGTCGTCACCGCGAATCACATGCGTGATGCCCTGCTCAATGTCGTCGAGCACATTGGCCAAATGAAAGACCGGCGTTCCGTTGGAGCGGACGATGACGAAGTCCTGCATGTTTTCGGCCTTCTTGGTCATCTCGCCTTTAATACCGTCCACAAACGTGGTGTCGGTGCCGGGCATCCGGAAAATGACACACTCGCCCTGCCCGGTTCCGCCTTTGTCTTCTTTGTAGGCGAGCCCTTTTTCGAGCAGCATTTCCGCAGCTTCGAGGTGCGCCTTCTGCCGGGTGGTCTGATAGAGGTGCTCGCCGTCCACGTCGAGACCAAGCCAATCCATCGCATCGAGCAAGGCCTGAATGGCCTCCGGTGTAGAGCGCTCAATATCGGTATCTTCCACGCGCAGAACAAATTCGCCACCCATGTGACGGGCGAACAGCCAGTTATAGATCGCGGCGCGCATGTTGCCGATGTGAACATTGCCGGTGGGACTCGGTGCAAAACGGGTACGTACTTTCATTACGTGTCTCCTTCTTTGTGATGCGTCACCCGGGATCTCATTCACATCTCGCGGCTCAATCATCACGCAATTATTCTTCCAAAATATTTCTCAGGCCAATAGATTCGGCCTTCCTTAAAACGAAACGCGGAGAGTACCCATGAGAGAGCATGATGTAAAAGAAATCCTGATCGATAAAAAAGCCATTGCAGAACGGGTTGACGCGCTGGTCGACGATATAGTGGCAAATGGCCAACCGAACCGCCTTGTGGTGATCGGGATTCTGAAGGGCAGCTTTATGTTCTTTGCCGACCTGATGCGCAGTTTCTACCGCCACAACGCTCATCCGCATATTGATTTCATGACCCTGTCCAGCTATGGCGCCGGCACTGAATCTTCCGGAACGGTCCAGATTATTCATGATATCCGTGAAAACCTCACCGATGCCGACGTCCTGCTGGTAGACGATATTCTCGACAGCGGCCGTACCCTCGCCTTCTCCAAAAAACTGATGATGGAACGCGGTGCCAAATCAGTAGCCTCGTGCGTACTGCTCGATAAAAAAACCAACCGCGCGGTTGAATTCGAGGCCGATTATGCCGGCTTTGAAATCGATGATCTGTTTGTGGTGGGCTACGGCCTCGACTATGACAATCGCTACCGCGAGCTGCCGCACATTTCCAAAGTAAACTTCCGATAACCGGAAGCTTATTGAATCGATTTTAAAGTATTGATTCTCATTTTTGATCAAGAAACGGTTGGACCTGTCCAAACGGCTGAAATGTTAGCGTCTTTATTCATACACAGACAAACATGATAACGTTTTAAGCTTATTTTGGCCACACTTCTGCTATATCGTACTATTCAAGTCGTTAATGCAGATAACACCCGGTCGTGAGGTTCAAGCATGAATGAGAGATACATCCGATTAGGAAGTGCAGCAGCACTGCTGCTCGCCGCGCAGGTTTCCAGCTCGCTGGCGGTCATAGACTTCGAAGCCGAAGTGCTTCCGATTTTTCAGGAAAAATGCTTCCGCTGCCATAGCGACCGCATCAAGGAGCCGGAAGGCGGAATCAATCTTGGCAATGCCACGGCGATTATGGCCGGAGGCGACTACGGTTCCATCGTGGAAAAAATGCAGCCGGAAAAAAGCGTGCTCTACCAGCGCATGACTCTTCCCGAAGGTAAACGCGGCATCATGCCTCCCCCGGGCAAAGGCGATCCGGCTACCCCTGAACAGCTGGCCATTGTTAAGCAATGGATCCAAGAAGGTGCTCGTTTCGGCAGCTGGGAAGGTTTCGACAGGCAGGCCCCCGGAAAACCGCCCAAAACCCTCAACAATACCCGCCTGTCCATCCAGAAATACGGGACCGAAGACGGCATTCAGCTGAACCTGGAACCGAAGCCCGAATACGCAGCACGAATGTCGTCGAAGCTGGTAAAAACGAAGGCGGCAGAAATTGA
Organism: Pontiellaceae bacterium B12227; assembly: GCA_029432775.1. GTDB lineage: Bacteria > Verrucomicrobiota > Kiritimatiellia > Kiritimatiellales > Pontiellaceae > Pontiella. The sequence continues at coordinate 209,254 of JAROAZ010000006.1, forward strand.
TAAACTGGTTGCGGCACACCGCAAAGTGAACGGTGTTAAAGCCCTGCCCGTGGCCAACGACCGGGTTTTTCTCCGCCGTGCCTTTCTCGGTATCGCCGGCCGCACGCCGACCCACGATGAAGCCATTGCCTTCCTTGCGTCCGGAGATCCAAAGAAACGCTCCAAACTGATCGACCATCTCGTTAATTCAGACGGCTATGTGAACCACTGGTTCCACTTCTGGGCGGATCTGCTCAAAGTCCAGACCACCCGCTTCCCCTCGTCGGTCTATTACGGCGAATGGGTCAAAGAGGCGTTGCGGGATAATATGCCCTACAACGAAATGGCCTATGAACTGGTGACGGCCACCGGCATGCCCTATCAGAACGGTGCAACCGGCTGGGCCGCGAGCGATGAAAATATGGCGCCTGATCATATGGCCAACACCATGCAGGCCTTTCTGGGCATGCAACTGCAGTGCGCCCAGTGCCACGACCACCCGTTCGACCGATGGAACCAGTATGAGTTCCAAAGCCTGGTTTCCTATTTCGGCGGTATGCGCTGGAACGGCGTAAACAATAAGCACTTCCTTAACCAGATCGAAAAGAAAGAGATCGACATCTCGGTGAAGCAGGAAAAATATTTCGGCAATAATATGGCCTACCGTTACCGCCTGTCTGTATGGGAACCCACCTTCAACCGCTGGAACCGCCTCCCGAAAGATTATCAGTATGCCGACGCCAAACCCAAACAGGCAGTGCCGCCCCAGGTCATTTTCGGCCATCAGCCCGTCATTGAAGACAGTCCGCGCGAAGCCTTCGGCACCTGGATGACCGCCGAAGACAATCAGTGGTTCACCGTCGCGATTGCCAATCGACTCTGGAAGCAAACCATGGGCGTTGGACTCATTGAACCGGTCGATAACATTAAATACAACACCGAGGCTCAGATCCCCGGACTGATGACCTACCTTGAAAAAACCATGAAGGAAGCCGATTACAACCTGAAAGACTTCCTGCGCATTCTCTACAACACCCGCACCTGGCAGCTTTCCACGATGACCGAAGACCTACCCGAAAATCTGGCGGACTACCACTATGAAGGGCGGCCGCTGCTGCGTATGACCGGTGAGCAGATGTGGGACTCGCTGGTTACCCTGGCCATTGTCGATCCCGACGACCGCAAAGGTCACGGCTCACGCTACACGTCGAACGAATATAAAGCTTATGCCGACAAACTCTACTTCTCCCCGATTGAAGAGCTCGTTGCGTATTATACCGATGAACAGATCGATCAGGAACGGCAGGCTCGTAAGATGGCGGAAAAAGAAGCCTATAAACTCTTCAATTCAAAGAGCAAAAAGAAGGCTGGCAAATACGGGGCGAACTTCAACACGTGGAGCCTCGACCATATGACCGATCCCCGATGGCACGGCATGGACCGCGGACTGGTCCGCGCATCCGAGCTCGCCTCTCCCGCTCCCGCCTATCATTTCATTCGCCAGTTCGGTCAGTCCGACCGGAAAATCATCGGCTCCGGCCGTACCGACCCTAACGTCACGCAGGTGCTGAACATTCTCAACGGCCCCATCCACTACATTCTTGATAACGACCTCTCCGTGCTCTCGAAGAAAGTCAAGGAGCAGGAAACGCAGGAAGAAAAAATCAACGTCATCTTCCGCAGTGTTCTAACCAGAAACCCCACCGAAGAAGATATCGAAATTGCTTCGAATGTGCTCACCGCCAACCAGGGCCGACAGGGGTATCGCATGATCCTCTGGGCCCTGCTGAACACCCGCGAATTTATGTATATCCAATGATTGGAGAATGCCATGAGTAATCTATTCCATACATCCAGCGAACTCGGCCGCCGCGGCTTCATGAGCCGTATTGCAAAAACAGCACTCGGCGTTGGAGTCGGCGCCCCGTTCATCAACCCGGCTTTGGCAGCAACCCTGCCTAAAACCGATAAGAAGCTGATCTTCCTGTATATGGCCGGCGGCATGAGCCACCTCGACACCTTCGATCCCCATCCCGGCACCGAAGAAGCCGGACCGGTTAAAGCCATCAACACCAACGTCGATGGTATCCAGCTCAGCGAATTCTTTCCGCACACCGCCAAGCAGATGGATAAGCTGGCCATTATCCGGTCCATGTACTCCACCCAGGGGGCGCATGGCCAGGGAAACTATCTGATGCACACCGGCTACGACCCGCGCGGCAGCATTGTGCATCCAACTCTTGGAAGCTGGTCCATGCTGCACCAGGGAAAAATCAATCAGGCCCTGCCGGGCAATATCGTTATTGCACCGGGATCGGATTATCCCTACGCCGGCTTTCTTCCTCCGGAACTCGGTGCGGTACCGATCGGCGATGCATCGAAAGGCCTGCAATACAGCAAGCGCCCGGGCTGGGTAAATGAAAAGCAATACCACGACCAGCTTGAACTGGCCTCCGTCTTCGACCGTACCTTCCGGGAAAAATATCAACAGCGTTCCATCGGTGCCTACGAAAAGTTTTATCAGGAAGCCGTCACGCTGATGGAAAGCAAAGACCTCACCGCATTCGACATCAACAAGGAGTCCGCCGAAACGAAAGCGCTCTACGGAACCAAGTCCAAGTTCGGCCAGGGCTGCCTGCTCGCCCGCCGGCTGATCGAACACGGCGTGCGGTGCGTCGAAGTCACCAAGGGTGGCTGGGACTCCCATGCAGAAATGCCTGAGGAAAAGGCACGTGACCTCGACCGCGCGCTCGCCGCCCTCATGCAGGACCTGCAGGACCGCGGGCTGCTGGAATCCACCATTGTTGTGGTTGCAACCGAATTCGGCCGCAACCCGAACATTAAACCCGACTCCCTGGGGCGCGACCATTGGGCCAAAGCATTCAGCACCATCATTGGCGGCGGTGGAATTAAAACCGGACAGGTCATCGGCTCCACTGACCGAGGTCATGAAGTGACCTCCGATAAAGTGCTCGTACCCGATCTCCACGCCACCATCGGCACCATGATGAACATGCCGATTAAAAAGGTGATTATGTCCGAATCAGGACGGCCCTTTAACGTGGGCTACAAAGGCCAACCGGTGCAGGCCCTCATTTAATTGCTCCAAAGGCTGGACCCCTCACCATATACACATATGATACCTCCCCGTATCATCATGGAGCTTTAAGTAATGAAAATCTTCAGCACAGCCATTTGCGCAGCAATTCTATGCTCAGCGGCATCTGCAAAATTGGAACGCGTCTACATCGGAACCAGTAAAAGCAAAGGCATCTACTTTGCCGACCTCGACACAAAAACCGGAAAACTGTCCCTGCCGGTTCTGGCTGCCGAAACCAAAGGATGTGGCTTTGTTGCCGTTCATCCGAACAGAAAGCTGCTCTACTCTACAGGAACTGCCTCATTTAAAATCAATCAGGATGGCACCCTTACCCATCTGAACACGCAGACCACCGAAGGCGGCGGCGCATGCCACGTCAGTATCGATCGGGAAGGCAAGTGCGCCATGGTGGCATATTACGGCGGCGGAGCCGTAGCCTCCTTTAAGATCCTGAAAGACGGTTCGCTTTCCGAAGCGAAATCATTCCATAAACACGAAGGGTTTGGGGAACACCCGGAACGGCAGAAAAAACCCTATGCCCACTCCATTCTCACTAATCCGGACAATACCTATGCCTATGCCGCCGACTTGGGCATCGATAAAATCATGATCTACAAGCTCAATCCGGACGAAGGAACCCTCACCCCGGCAGGCGAAGCTGTCGTTCCCGGCGGCTCTATGGGACCTCGCCATATGAAGTGGAACGACAAAGGTACCATTCTTTATCTACTGAACGAACTCGACCTGAGTGTCTCCATTTTCAAGGCAGCGCCTGAAGGACAGCTGGAGTTCGTTAAAACGGAATCCACCTTGCCGGAAGGATATGATAAATCAGAGATGACCTGCGCCGAAATCCGCATTCATCCCAATGGAAAATTTGTCTATGCATCCAACCGCGACCTCTCAGAAAAAGGCCGCGATTCCATCACCATTTTCACCCGCTTCGAACAGGGATTCCAACGCCTGAAAGTCATACCGGCTCAGGTTTGGATTCCACGCAACTTCAACATCGATCCCTCCGGTAAAAGAATGCTGGTGGGTGGGCAGAAATCAAAAGATATTGCCATATTCAACGTAAACACCAAAAACGGCCACCTTTCCTTCACCGGTGAAAAGGTCCCATTCGAAGGCGGACCTATTTGCTTTGAGTTCCTGAAATAAGGACCTACGTTCAGGAACTCAAAAAACGAAAAGGCTGCAATACAAAGTCATGCCAACCCTGCCCATCTGAACGCCCGGGGAGTCTTCGGCGGTCTGCCATTCCTACTTTGTAAAAATGGATTAAACTCATCTATTCACACTTTCAAACGTGTGAAACGCATTAAACACCTTTATTTGTTGCATGATATTAATTTCACACATTTAAATGTGTGAAATCAACTGATTGCGCAAACCTCAGCTGCTCCGGCACAAAAAGACTTTCGACTTTAGACTTCCTCCTCGGAAACCTATAGTGCTTCTATGAATATCGTCTACAACGCCTCCGCCGGAACCGGGAAGACCTACCAGGTTACCGGTTTGTATGAAAAACTGGTACTTGATGAAGGGGTTGACCCCCGCAAGATCCTGCTGATGACGTTCACCGAAAATGCCGCCGCTGAACTACGAATGCGGGTGGCTCACCGCCTGCAGAAAGCCCGCCGGTCCGCAGAACAGGCTGATGACTATGACACAGCAGAACGCGCTATTGCAGCCATGTCCCGCCTCCCCTCGGCTTCCATCAGCACCATCCACGGCTTCTGCACCCGCCTGTTGCGCGAACATGCACTTGAGGCCGGACTTTCCCCAGGATTTTCTGTGCTGATTGGCGAAGAGCACAAAGCGCTGCTCGACCGGATCTGCCGCGATGAACTGCTGAAGAAGCTCGAAACAGATCCCGACTTCCGAAACTTCTGCTCGGGGATGCCCATCATCGGAAACGGAAAAGGTTTCAGCTCCAGCATTACCGACAGTGTTCCAAAGTTGATTGGTGACGCAGGCAGCCTCGGTATTGCGCTTGATCAGGCCGAAACGATGCTGGCCAAACCCGCCCCTCCGGTTTCTATTGTGGAATTCCTGCAGATCAGCGCCGCTCTGAAAGGCCTTTCCAAACGAACTAAAAAGATCGAACAGGCCATCCAGGCATTGGAAAGTGCACTGGAGCAAACCGACGATCCGGCAACGGTTGTCCAACTGTTCGATCAGAGCTTTTCCGGCCACTTTTCCTACGGAGAAGCGAAAACGATTTATCCGCGGTTCAAAGAGCTGAAGGAAGAAACCGTTTCCCGCGAGCACTACCGGAAGCGCTATCCCGCTACCAAAGCCTTCGCTGAATATGTTCAGTCCGTCGCCGTCCGCTTCAGAAAAACAAAGCATGAGCTCGATACGGTCGACTTCGACGACCAGCTCCAGATGGCCGCCGAACTTTTGACCTCCGGCAAAGCAAAGCCGGAATTCAAATATGTTATCGTCGATGAGGTTCAGGATACGTCCCGCATTCAGTGCGATCTGATTCAGGCCTTGTGGAACGAGGAAACACACCTCGTTATTTGCGGCGACAAAAAGCAGAGCATCTACACCTGGCGCGGGGCTGACCCGCAAGTGATGCCCGATCTTGAGAGCGCCATACTCGAGCGCAAAAACAGCCGCCTTGAAAACCTGCAGACCAGCTACCGTTCTAAGGCCCCGATCCTCGATGTCGTGAATGCGCTCTTTGCCGAAGTGTATGGCCCCGCCGAATATGCGGACGGAGACCGGCTCGAAGCCAACCCCGACTTTAAAACCGCGGGCGAAAAACCCTGCGTAGAGTTTCTGCAGTTTGACGACGATGAAGATCTGGATAAATCCGACAAAGTGGCCGCTGAGATGGAAGCGATTGCCAACCGCATTCAGTTACTCGTGAACGGTTCCAATGATTGGAAACCTGCCTTCCGCCATTCAGATAGTTTTCTTCCAACATCCGGAAATAATGACTACCGCTATTCCGACGTGCTCATCCTGCTGCGCCGCACTTCTCACCAGTCCGCACTGGAACAGGCACTGCGTCATGCCGGTGTCCCGTATACATTGGGCGGGAAAGGGCGCGGCCTTTTCACCCGTCAGGAAACACGCGATGTCTCCCTCTTTCTGAGTGCCATCACCAACCCCGACGATGCCTACTCACTCATCGGCTTCCTCCGCTCGCCGTGGATCGGCCTGTCCGATGAACAAATCGCGGAGCTGGCCTGCGACGAAGACGGCTTCTCAATCGACCTATTGAAGGCTCACTCCTTTGACGTCATCGACCGCTATCGCGCATTGTCCGGCACCCACCTCGCATCGGAACTGGTGCGCATGCTGATCGATGAAACCGGGTTCGATGCACTGCTCGCCGGCCTTCCACGCGGCACCCAGCGACTGGCCAACCTTCGCAAAGTGCTCGACTGGCTGCGCGAGACCGAACACGGAGCCCGGACCACCCCGACCATGGTCGCCCGTAAGCTGGCCGAACAGATTTCAACCCCGCCGCAGGTACCGGAGGCCGCCCTGCTCGACCCCGCCCAAAATGCGGTAACCATCATGACCGTCCATGGATCGAAAGGACTGACTAAGCGCGTGGTGTTCCTGCCCGACTGCAGCTTTCAGGCCGACTCCGACCGCGACTTTGCCCGTATTTTTCTCGACCCGGAAAAGAATCCAACTCTTGGAATCCGGATCACTGCAGCTGACAAAAGCAAGGCCGAGAGCCCCGGCTTCAAGGAAGCCAACAACCGCGCAAAGGCGGTCCGTGAACATGAATTAAAAAATCTGTTTTATGTGGCCATGACCCGTGCCCGCGACTTGGTCGTCACATCCGCCACCATGGGCCGGAAATCCGGCGGCTGGCTGAACCATCTGGAACCGATGATCGGAAACGAAATCCCGGCGATCCCCTACTCGATTTTGGCGACGGAGGCCGAGGCCGCGTCGCAGATCGACCTCTCCGTTCCGGACAAGGAACAACTGGCTACGGCGCTCGGCACCCTGCCGCCCACCCCATCCGCACCCGCACTTCAGCGCCTGCCGGCTACGCGTTTCGCCAAAGAACAGGATGAAGTGGAAACCGACATGCACTACGAAACATCCAACTTCCAGCCTTTGGAAAATGCCGCCGCACTCGGATCGCTCGGCCACGCTGTGCTCGAGCAGCTCGCGCTGAACAATTGGGCCGGCGATGTTTTCCAATGGTTGGAAAAACTCCGGGATGAATTCGGAGCCTCAAAAGAGGATGCCATGAAGCTTGCAGGACGGATTGAGAAAGCCAGGAGCCTGATGATTGAAGCCACCGCCGGCATGACTGAGCTGCGCCCCGAATTCCCGTTCGTGCTCCACGAAGAGAACCATCTCATCGATGGAACCGTCGACCTGCTCTGCCGAACAGCCAAGGGCTTTGCCATTTTTGATTATAAATTTACTGAAGGTTCCGACTCTTCGATTAAGGCCAAATATCAGAGCCAGATGAACATCTATCGGAAAGCGGCTGAAAGACTCTACCCCATTGCCGGAGAGGTCCTTGCCCAGCTGGTGGTGATCTCCGGCGACAGCTCCCGCTTGGTCCCCCTCGGTTTTTAACCGCAATCACTTGCAGTCGCCCAACATTTAAGCCTAAATTTAGAACTATGAGCGAAATAGACACGCTGGTCATCATCCCGACCTACAACGAAAAAGAGAATATCAACAAAATCACCACTGCTGTGCTGGATACATCGCCGCACGTGCATATTCTTTTTGTTGACGACAACTCACCCGACGGCACCGGCAAGATGGCCGATGCCCTTTCTGGAAAATCGGACCGCGTGCACGTCCTGCACCGCACCTCCAAAGACGGTCTTGGCCGTGCTTACATTGCCGGCTTCAAATGGGCGCTGGAACGCGACTATAAATTCGTCATGGAAATGGACTGCGATTTTTCCCATTCGCCGGAAGAGATCCCTAATTTCCGCGATAAGATCCTCGCAGGCCACGACCTCGTTATCGGCTCGCGCTATTGCGGAGGAATCCGCGTCCTGAACTGGCCGATGCACCGGCTGCTGCTCAGCCGCGGAGCGGCCATCTACGTCAATATGATTACGGGCATGCCGGTATCCGACCCCACCGGTGGATTCAAATGTTTCCGCCGCGAAGTGCTGGCGGCCTATGACTTCGATGCGGTTAAAGCGAACGGGTATGGCTTCCAGATTGAGATGACGCATAAGGCCTGGATGAAAGGGTTTCGCATCGGCGAAGTACCGATTGTTTTCGAAGACCGCCAGGAAGGCACCTCAAAAATGAGCGGAAACATTGTCTATGAAGCCCTCTGGGTCGTCTGGACCCTCGCCATCAGAAACGGCTTCCGCCGGAAGCCGAAAGTGAAGCGTGAAGCGTGATTTTTTTTTGCCCGCATCGTTTTCCAGGCAAAGTAAATCTCGGCTCAATCCTCACGGTTCACGAAAGAATATTCGCCAGCCCGACCCAGCGCTCGATCTCGATTTTCTCCGGGCGCTCGGTGTGTTCGATTCCGGCATCTGAAAGAATGGCGTCGACGGGAGAGATATCCATTTTTTTCAGGATGGTTCCAATCTGCTTGCGGCGCTGCGAGAAACAGTGCTTCACCAGTTTCTTAAATGTGGGATACATATCGTTTCCAATGATTGGAACTTCCCGCCGTTGCATCTTCACCACAGCCGACCACACTTTGGGCGGCGGCAGAAAACAGGTGGGGCTGATCTTTTTTACCAGCGTGTTCTCATAGAAAACACCGGTCAGCACGGACAGCACTCCATAGTGCTTATCTCCCGACGGTGCGCAGAGGCGGTCCGCCACCTCTTTCTGAATCGTGAGCGACATCAACTCCGGGCGATGCTCGCACTCGGCGATATCAACCATCAGCCGACTGGCGACTGAGTACGGGAGATTGGCAGCAACCTTGGTGATGCCCTCCGCAAAGAGCTGATTCATATCGACGTCGAGGGCATCGGATTCAATCAACGTGAAATCCGAAAACCGTGTTTTCAGATACTTGACCATCGTCGGATCTTTTTCGATGCAGGTGACGGCAGCCGCTTGGGGAAGGATACGTTCAGTCAGCGCGCCGAGCCCCGGCCCGATTTCAAGCACTTTTTCCGAAGGCTGGATGTCGGCCGTGTTGGCGATAATGTTCAGAATATTGGCATCGATCAGATAGTTCTGCCCAAGCCCTTTATTCGGGCGGTGCCCCAGACTTTCCAGCAGTGCCCTGACCCCCTTCGGGCTGGTTAATTTAAACTCTTCAGACATACTCATTTCCAGGGATTGGGATTGGAAGCCATTTCGATGGCCAGCTCTATCGCGCATTTCATGCTGTTCGGGGAGGCTTCATTTTTACCGGCAATGCCAAAAGCGGTTCCGTGGTCGGGCGAAGTGCGTATGATCGGCAGGCCGAGCGTGACATTGATGCCCTCATCGAACCCGATCATTTTCAGCGGACCCAGCCCCTGATCATGATACATCGCGACTACGGCGGCATAATCGCCACGCAACGCCTCGTAAAAGATGGTATCCGCCGGAATGGCATCCGTGACATTAAATCCTTTTTCCCGGGCGGCTTTTATGGCCGGATTAATCAGTTCAATCTCTTCACGTCCAATCACTCCGCCGTCTCCGGCATGCGGGTTCAGGCCGCAGACCCCAATCAACCCATTCTCCGCACCAAATAACTGCAGCGCCTCGCCGGTCAGCTGGATATGCTCAACAATCATTTTCCGGGTCAGCGCTTGCGGCACTTCGGAAATCGGAAGGTGACGGGTAACCAGCATCACGCGCAAGCCGCCGCCGATCAGCATCATACCGAAATTTTCAGTCTTGGTGAGCTCGGCAAGAAATTCTGTATGGCCCGGGAAATTGATCCCCGCCTTGTGGAACCCCTCTTTACAGATCGGCGCCGTGACCATGGCATCCAGATCACCGCTCAGACACCCTTCCACAACGCGCCGAATTGCCTGCTCCGCAGCCCGAGAGGCATCCACTTCTATTTCCCCGGGATTCCATAACACATCGATTCCGACATCGCGCAAATGCACAAACTCGGGAAGTTCCAGACCCATTGCACGGACCTGCCTCTTTATTTCCGTCACGGGGCCATACAGCATAAACTCTACGTCGTGCCCCCAATTTCCCTGTATAACCGCCTTAAGCGCAACCTCCGGCCCAATGCCATTGATATCCCCGATTGTGATTCCGATTCGTTTCATAGCGCAAGACGGTAGCAGAGAGCTAGAGAAGGGTCACGACGCAATGACGCGGGATTCATCTATTCCGCACAACCTTACTAATTCAATTACTCCGTGGAGAGCACCACAAACCGGGAAGCGCGTCCATCGGTCACCAGCAAAAGAATCTTTCCACTTTCAGCATCGGAGAGAGCCTTCATAAACTCCTCGATGGACGCGACGGGTTTTCGATCGACACTGGTGATAATCTGACCGGGCTGCATGCCCGCCTTTCCGGCCGGACTGTTCTGCTCAACTTCCGTCACGAGCACACCCGTCTCCCCTTTATAGCGCAGGCTCCGGCCCGCTTCGCCATCAAGGTCGTCAACCGTAAGGCCTAACTTATCCAACACATCGGAACTGGCGACAACGACATCCCCTTCGAGCTCCTTGGTGATGGCCGACACGTTCTTATATTTCCCGTTCCGGAAAATCTTCAGCTTTACCTTCGTGTTCGGCAGCGTGGATGCCACCCGGCTTCTGAATGCTCCAACCTTGCCGACCTTCTTTCCATCCATCTCGACAATAATATCGCCCTCCTTCAGACCTGCCTCTTCGGCTGCGGAATCCTCAACAATCTGGGAAATCAGGATACCGGCCTTTTCATCGAGCCCGAAACTCCTGGCCAACTCCTCATCCACATCCTGGATATAGACGCCGAGTACGCTGCGAGAAATCTTTCCATGCTGGATCAGCTGATCCTTGATCTGGATCGCCTGATTGATCGGGATCGCGAAGCCGATGCCCATGTAGCCGCCACTGCGGGTATAGATGGCTGTATTGATGCCCACCACCTTGCCGTCGATGTCCAGCAATGGCCCTCCCGAGTTCCCCGGGTTAATGGCGGCATCGGTTTGAATAAAGTTGCCGTATTCAGCAATGCCGACTTCGCTTCGCCCCTTGGCACTTACGATCCCGGCGGTTACCGTTTGCGAAAGGCCGAATGGATTACCGGCGGCCAGCACCCATTCGCCCACTTCGAGGGCATCGGAATCGCCGAGTTCCAGAAAAGGCAGCCCCTGAGGATCTTCGATCTTGATCAGCGCCACCTCGGTTTTCGGGTCGGAGCCGATGACCTTGGCCGAGAATCTGCGTTCATCCGCCAGAATCACCGTAATCCGGTCCGCATCATTCACTACATGGTTATTGGTTAGAATATAACCATCCTTTGAAATGATGAATCCGGTGCCCTGTCCTTCCCGGCTGTATTTCCTGGGCTCCAATTCCTGCGGAATGGCCAGTTGCCCGCGCCGTCCCCAGGAATCGCGGAACGGTTGATAGCGGTAACCATATTGCGGCACCTCGATGGTTGTTTCCACATCAATAAAAACAACAGCGGGGAGCGCCTGCCTGGCAATCGCCGCAAAGGCGTTTCCGGTTTCCCGCAAGACGTTCTTTGTGGCCGCCTCTTCGGCCCGCAGGACCGTAGCCGTGGCAAGCAGCAGACTCAGGGTAATCATTGTCTTTTTCATGGTTCAACTCCTTCCTGTTCCTCTTCAGAAGTTTTCTTTTCTTTCACCAGCTCATCGCGCGGGATCAGGAAGTCGCCGGCCTCGTAGGTACTGATCACATAGGTCCAGCCCTGCACCCTTTCCGGCACATCGCCTTCCAGCCGGACATAGCGACCTCCCTTCCCTTCACCGCCGACCGACACGGTGTAGGACTTGTTGGTGGTGGACGCGGTATAGACAACCGCATTGGTGAAACCGAGTTCGGCATCCGACTTTGCCGGATCGGCCACGCTGGTGCAGTTAAGATACTGCAGCGCCATGCGCAGCTTATTGGCTTCCGAAGATTGGAACTCTTCGGTCTCCTCATTCAAGTCAGCCAGCACCCATGCGTTGCTCACCGCACTCAGCTCCACATCCCCGGCCTTGACGGCAACGATATCGGCGGACCGAATGTTGATCAGCTCCTTATCAATCCAGTCGTCGGACTCCGCCGCAAAGGGACGGAAGTCATAATCGACCAGATAGATGTCGTCTCCGCCGCCTTTGCGAACAAAGTGCTGGTTGGCCCAGCCTGCTGTCGACGAGCCTTCGCGTCGACCACCGACTTCCAGTTTGAGCGATTCCGCACCGCCGCTCCGGAGCGATACGGATGTTGCCTCGTCCAATCCATACTCGGAAGCATCGACATTGGACGCACGCACCGGCGCGCCCATCTTCACCTCCGATGCTGCGCGAAGGGCATCGGCCAGCTTGCTGAAGTCGGCCGGGTAGTTATAGAGCGAACGAACCACCCATGTGCCGTCCTGCTTCGCCAACGAAACTGCATTCGATCCTTTCGATACATTCAGTCCGTCTACCAGATTAAGTTCCAACCCTTGGAAAAGAGTGGCCCCTTCTCCGGCAACAACCGGTCGTTTTTTATTTCCGCCCTTTTTCTGCACCACGGCCAGTCCGACCAGTACCGCCAAAGCGATCAACATTCCAATCAGTTTTTTTACAGTCATTGGAAATCTCCTTCTAACGTGTTTTTTTCATCCAAAGTCCGCGGCCCAGTCCGAAGAGCGCAACCAGAACCGGGATCGCTACAATGTTCATGGCCTTGAGGCGCACACCGAGCATTTCGATGTCCCGGCGCAGGCTCTTGCGAACCTCTTTGAGCGACTGCTGGGTTTGAAAGACCTCTTCGCGGAATTTCTTAACCTCCGCCTCCTGCTCCGGGCTGAGAAACGTTTGCTGGCCATCATCGCGGGTCCGCTGCATCTGCGAGAGTTTGGCCTGCGTGGCCTGCAACTGCCCATTGAGTCGTTGCTCCTCCGCCTGCCACTTAAACGCGGCTTCCTTTTCCAGCGCGATGACACGATCAAACGGCCGATCAAACGAGTTACGACTGCGCAATCCGATCAGCGCCTCGCTGCCACTGAGCTGCTCAACCATGTTTACCGCAAAGGTAAGGTTATCATTCCGCGGCTGCACAATCGACTGCCCCATAAAATTCATGCTGTCCGTGGCAATGCGATCTGCCAGCATATCGACGTCCGAAACCAGAATAACCACGCCCGGTTTTGTGCTCTCTTTCATCCCGCCTTCCCGCTCCGGAAAGGCTGTTTTGAACGCGCCCGTCACACGGAGCGCCAACGGAACGCGTTTCCTGAGTGCCGGAATCTCAATCCGGCCGGAACGAGCCGACATGGCACTGACGGTAAACCCATCGTCTTCCGTGAAGACCAGCTCCGTTGCTTCAACGCCATTGCTGCTCGCCACCGTAAACGCGCCGGCAAACGGCATCATCATTTCATTCAACGATCCGGTCGCGATATCTTCCCCGTTAACGTTTGTTTCCCGCAGCGACAGCCAGGCAGAGTTTCGCTGGGCGCGTCCTCCGCCCGCATCCAGCAGGCTGGCGGCGGATTCATCGGCTGCGAGCTGGCCGGATACCATTTCGATGCCCCAGGCCGACGTCAGCCGGTTTAGATCGGAGGCCTGCTGCGGGGGTGGCATGCCCATCTGCATCTGCTGCGGATTTGCATTCTCCAGTGCGGTGATGCACATCGGATCGGTAAAGGCCAGCAGGCGTCCGCCGCGCAGCACAAACTGGTCGATGGCATAGAGCGTATCTTCGGAAATATCCGCCGGATGAATCACCACCAGGGTGTCGATGTCATCCACAATATTCGTAGTGCTCATATCGACTTCTTCAACCGTGTACTGCCGCTCGATTTCGGAAATGACCGCCCACTTACGCGCACCGCCTCCCTGCTGCATCATGTAGGGATTCTGCGGCATGGACCCATTCACCGGCAATGCACTCATGATGCCCACCTTGGCCGCCTTTTCTGACGATACTTCGGAAACCATTCGCGTCAGCAGATATTCCAGTCGGGGCTCGGCACTCTGAGCCAGCAGTGGAATGGCAGCTTCGCGGTTGCCGGAGACCGCCACAATACCGAAATAGAGCCCGCCGCCCATGCCGAACATATCGAGCGACTGAGACTGTAGACCATAGCGCTGTGCCCACTCTTCTTCATCTGAATCAGGCTTCGGATCAAACTCTTCAACCACCAGATAGCCGCTGGAACGCGACTCGTATTCCTTCAGCAGATCGCGCACCCGCGCCGCAAAATTTTTCATCGGAACCGGCAGCCGGTCGTTACTTTTGGAGAAGTAAAACTTTAACGTCACATCGCGATCAAGCTCCCCCAGCAACTGCCTGGTTCCATCGGAAAGCGTATAGAGTTTGTCTTCGGTCACATCAACCCGTGCGCGCATCGGACGCAGCACCGCATTAAAGGCAATCAGGATGGCCAGTAAAAGCAGCACACCCGCCAGCCCCGTCATTTTTTTCATCTGATTCATGTCAAAAATCCTCCGGATTAACGTCCGACTTTATTTTTCAGAACAACTTGAGTGGCGAACAGCATGAAGATCATCACCGAGGCGAAGTAGGCCAGATCGCGCAGATCAATCACGCCGCGCTGCAGGGCTTCGTAGTGCGGCATGAAGCTGAACGAGGCCACGCCGTCAACGAGCCACACCGGTGCCCAGCGCGCCAGGAGATCAGTCACCGGCGGGTAGCCTGCCAGGATCAGAAACAGGCCAATGACCACCGCCAGAATGAAGCTGATCACCTGGTTGCGCGTCAGGGCGGAAGTGAACATGCCGGCGGCCACATAGGCCCCGGCCAGCAGGCCGCTGCCCAGATAGCCGGACAGGACAGCACCCATATCGGGCGAACCGAGATAGGCGGCTGTGACGGGCACCGTAAAAGTGAGCGCCAGCGCCAACAGCATGAAGAGCCAGGCGGCGGCGAATTTTCCGAGCAGTGCCTGCAGCGGTGTAACCGAAACCGTGAAGAGCAGTTCAATGGTCCCCGACCGCCGCTCCTCTGCCCACAGACGCATGGCCACTGCGGGTACCAGAATCATATAGAGCCACGGATGCCACTGGAAAAACCCATTAAGATCCGCCTGCCCCGCTTCGAAAAACTGCGCCAGTGAAAAGGTAAAGAACCCGGCCAGCATCAGAAAAATAATGATGAAGACATAAGCCACCGGCGAATCGAAATAAGCGCGCCATTCGCGCTTCGCAATGGCGAACACATGTGATGCTGCTTCTTTCATTATGCCACCTCCTTCTTCTTCGTATCTTCGGTGGTGGTTATCTGCCGGAAGACATCGTCGAGCCGGCCTTCATCCACCTTGATATCGGCGACCTTCCATTTGTGCTGCTGTGCGGCACCGAGAATATCCGCCGCAATGGATTTTCCAGCCTTTGGCAACGCTACGATTTTTCCATTTTCCAGTGTCTGGACCTTTCCAATGTTTGGAAGTTTTTCCAGCGCCGGCAGGATGCCCGTTCCTTCAGCGGCAAGGGTTACGGCATTGTATTTGGAACTCCGCGCCTTGAGGGCTGCCGGGGTGTCGTCCGCAACCACCTTCCCGGCACTGATGATGATGGCGCGGGTGCAGATGGCTTCAACCTCTTCGAGGACGTGAGTCGACAGCATCACGACGCGGTCGGATGCCATTTCCTTAATCATGTCGCGGACCACCTGCTTCTGGTTGGGGTCAAGCCCTTCGGTCGGTTCGTCGAGCAGCAGAATATCGGGATCGTGCAGCAGCGTCTGCGCGAGGCAGGTTCGCTGGCGGTACCCTTTGGAGAGCGTATCGATGGTCTGATTGCGCACGGGCTGCAGGAAACAGCGCTCGATGGCGCGGTCGACCCGGCTGTTGCGTTCGGAACCACTGAACCCGCGAACCTCGGCAAGGAAGCGCAGAAATCCGGATACGGTCATGTCCTCGTAAAGCGGCGTGGTTTCGGGCATATAGCCGATGCTCTTCTGCGCGGCGACGGGGTCGCTCGCCACATTGATACCCTTGACGTGTATACAGCCTTCGGTGGGCGGAAGGAACCCGGCCACCATGCGGATCGTGGTGGTTTTCCCGGCGCCGTTCGGCCCGAGAAATCCCAGTACGGTCCCCTTCTCAACCTCAAACGCAACACCGTCAACGGCACGGCGATGCCCGAAGTCTTTGACCAAATCAACTGCTTTGATCATATCGTTCTCCTTTTCATCATTAATTAAAACCGGCCGTCAGGCCGCCAGTTCGATTCCTTTGCGCCGGATGTTTTTCCTGCGGCGTTTTTTCAGCTGAACCTCAACTTCATCGAATACCGTCCGAACAGCTGAATAGAGAAATTCATGGGTACCGCTCACCTCCTCCGCGTGCGCAACATAGAGGCGTTCTCCTGGCACTTTGAGACGGAGGGAAACTTTGAAGATTCCGCCCTTGTGAAAATGATGCATCTCATCAATGACCACCTCGCAATGTCCGCCCGGCAGGTCGAAACGGTGGAGTCGTTCCGCCTGCGCCTGCACAAGCTGTTTTATAGACCTCGATTTCGGCATATGCCTGAATTGAACGTTGACGGTGATTCGATTCAAATTTGTATGGGTGTTCATAAAACTGTTCCTTTCCTTCACTGCTTACAGTTGAGCATCCCGCTCTTACCGCAACCTTTCTCAATCATTACAACGCGGTAATACTGGACAGGCCGGGCGGTGCAGTCGCCCGGCTTCAAGAGATTATTTGATTTCAATTCTTCTGGAGGGGCGGTCTTTTCCGGTTTTCGGCAGCGTTATACGCAACACACCGTCTTTGTATTCCGCCGCCTGATCGGCATTCACCGGCTTCTGCAACACGACCTTCCGGCTTACGGAAGAAAGGTTTCGTTCCTGAACCAGGACTTTTTCACCCTCCTTCCTTTCTATCGAAGCCTTGCGGTCGGCTTTTACCGTGAGCACGTTGTCGCTCACTTCGATGGAAATATCCGATTTACTCATCCCGGGAAGATCCATCTTCACGACATAGGCATCGTCTTGTTCCCGCAGATCCATACGCGGTTGCCCAACATTTTTTTCCCAAACCGCATCGAATTCCGGGAAGCCGGTGTATGGATTCAGTGCACTTCCGAACAACCGGTCCATTTCACGCTGTAGGCCGAGCAGATCGTGGAAGAGGTTCACGTGCGGGAACCCATTCGTTTCCACCTGCTCCTGTTGATCAGGAGCCACCTTCTTCAATTGGATCCTGCCGTCTTTGTTCGCCCAGACAGAGGCGCCTCCCAATAACAGGAGCACGGCCATCGTTCCGGTGATGATTCTCGTCCGAACCGTTTTTTCGTTGTATGTTCTTTTTTTCATTTTGAACCTCCTTGGTTGGCATTGTTGTTCCGGTTTACGTTCTTCTCTTCATTCGTTTTTTCGTCGAGCCCTCACCTCCTTTCTTTCCTTTGTTCACAGGTAATAGACGCCCTGTTTCTTTCCAGGGGCTTGCCAGACCATTACAAGGCGGTAATCTTTTCCCGGTTGACAAAACCGTCCCGGCACGATTACTTCTGTGAGCATCACCCGTGGAGTTGACATGCGCATTTTAATTATTGAAGACGACCGGAAAATTTCTTCCTTCCTGAGCAAGGGATTCAGGGAAGTGGGCTATGCTGCCGATGTGGCCGAGGATGGAGAAGAGGGCCAGCTGCTGGCCCGCCAGGGCGTTCATGACGCAATCGTGGCGGACCTGATGCTGCCGAAGCTCGACGGGCTCGGAATGATCGAGCGCATGCGTGCCGAGGGAAACGAAACGCCGGTCATTATTCTGAGTGCCAAGCGTTCAGTGGACGATCGTATCCGCGGGTTGCAGGCCGGTGGCGACGATTACATGGTCAAACCGTTTTCCTTTTCCGAACTGCTCGTCCGGGTTCAGACTCTGCTGAGACGCGCACAGCGTATTCCACAGGCCACCGTTCTCGAGACGGGCCCCTTGCGCCTGAACCTCTCGCAACGGACCGTGGAACGCGATGGCCAGCCCATCGAGCTGCAGCCGCGCGAGTTTGCCCTGCTGGAATATTTCATGCGCAACCCGGGCAGGGTCGTAACGAAAACGGCCATCCTTGAGCATGTCTACGACTACAGCTTTGATCCGCAAACCAACGTGGTGGATGTTCTCGTCTGCCGCCTGCGCAACCGGATCGACAAACAATTCGACCAAAAACTCATCCACACGGTACGGGGAGTCGGCTATGTCCTCAAAACGGACTGACTTCCTGCATGTGACATTCAGCTTCCGGCTGGCATTGCTCTACACCGTGTTTCTGGCTCTCTCGTTTGCGATGGTATTCACGGCAACGTATCAGCTTGTCAGCCACATAATCGAGGCACGAGATCGAGATCTAATCAAGGCCCAGACCGAACAATTCAATGCCCTCTTCCGTCAGGGCGGGCTGTCGGCCATCGCCAACTATTTCAGCCAGCAGATCGAACCCGACGAATCCGTTTTCGTCCGTATTGTGGACCGGAACAACCAGATACGCTTCATTACAGTTTCGCATCCGCTCTGGAACCTGCTCGACCAGCAGATGAGACAGGGAAAACGTCCGGCACTTAACGAATCGCGGTGGGACGAACTGGCGCGAGAAGAAGAGGAAGGCAGCTGGGTCGTCGGCACCATCCAGCTTAATGCAGATTATTTCCTGCAGGTGGGGCGCAATACCACACAAAGCAAACTGGTCCTCTCGCACTTCCGGAGAACGGGGCTGCGCATCCTGCTTCCCGCCCTGCTGCTGAGCCTGCTCGGCGGCTGGCTGGCCGCCCGCAGCGCGCTCTCGCCATTACGTGCACTGGTGCAAACCATTCACCTGATTCTTGAAACCGGCGACCGTGCACGCCGCGTGCCCGCGCAGGCACAGCGCGGAGAACTGGGCGCGCTTTCGGTTCTGTTCAACCGTGTTCTCGACCAAAATGAAATGCTCGTGCAAGGCTCGAAGGAAACCCTCGACAATGTCGCCCATGACCTGCGTACACCGATGACCCATCTGCGCAACTCCGCCGAACATGCCCTGCAAATGGCGGAACCCGATGTGCGCGTTCAGGCCGAAGCACTGGCCGACTGCATGGAGGAGTCCGAACGTATTCTGCAAATGCTGAATGCTTTGATGGATCTGGCTGAAGCCAACGTGGGCGGAATGAAGTTACAAACTGAATCGCTCGCTCTGAGAGAACTGGCCGATGAAACCATCGAGCTCTATTCCATTGTTGCCGAAGAATGCGGCATCACCCTGCACAATGATGTTCCCACCTATCTCGTGGCCGATGCCGACCGCATGCGGCTGCGCCAATGCCTGGGAAATCTGGTCGACAACGCCCTGAAATACAGTCATGAAGGCGGCATAGTGATCCTTTCCGGCACATCCGAAGACACCCACATAACGTTATCGATCCAGGATCAGGGCTGTGGCATTTCCGAGGAGAATGTCGGCCGGATCTGGGACCGTCTGTACCGTGGCGAGACCAGCCGGGCCACGCCCGGACTGGGGCTTGGGCTCAGCATTGTCTGGGCGATTATGGAGGCGCACGGCGGCACCGTTACTGTTGAAAGCGACCTTGGCGCAGGTTCAACATTCACGCTGCGGCTTCCACGAAAATCCTGACCGTTCGATAATGCTCAGGGCCTCATCTAGAAAAACAGCATAAAGAGCAGCCGCCGAACCAATCCCAGCGCAATCAGCAGAAAAACCGGACTCAGATCAATGGCCGTATCGCCGAAGCGGGGTGCCGGAATCCGGCGGCGAATGGGTGCCAGCATCCACTCATATGCCGGCGCAAGCCATCGAAGCAGCTTATAGGCCAAGGGATGCATGATCCATGAGCACAGGATATAGATGAACAGGCCCAGTTCGAAGAGGCCCATGGCAAAATCCAGCAGGTTGAACAAAAACATGATTTCCTCCGTCTCCGTTTATGGGTTTTGTTTTCTTTTTGCGATGTCAGCCAGCTGTTCGTAGAGCTTCTTTTCCTCAGCGGTTGGTTGAACGGGCACCTCAATTCTGACTACGGCGTAGACATCGCCTTTCCCGCCCCCCGGTTTCTTCAACCCTTTGCCGGTGAGCCTGAATTTGCGCCCGGGCTGGGTGCCGGCCGGGATGCGCAGCATCGCGTGACCATCAATTAATTTCAAATCCACTTTATCGCCCAGCACGGCCTGATAAGGAGCCAGATCAACGTCCATCCACAGGTCTGCTCCATCCACCGTAAAACGACTGTGCGGCGCAATGGAAATGCGGATCAGCAAATCTCCGTTGTGCCCCTGATTGCGCAGGCGCAGCCTGGCCCCATCGCGCGTGCCGGCAGGAATGTTCAGATCGTAGGTTTTTGTATTTCCGTTTTGATCGCTGTAAACCTTGATACGTTTTTTACCGCCGTGATAAGCCTCGTCGAGGGTGAGGGTCAGTTCCGTTTCATCATGGGTGCGGCGCGGCGAGTGCGCACCGAATGTTTCCGAGGACTGGAAACCTGAGAACCCGTTCATCCGGTTTCCGAAAATCGACTCAAAGAAATCGCTGAAGCCGCCACCGGAAAAGTTAAATTCATGCCCGGCTCCGCCGCCGCCAAAATCAAAATGCACATTTTCCCACCCCGGAGGCGGAGTGAAATCCTGTCCCTGTTTCCAGTTGGCACCGAGTTGATCGTAACGCTTGCGTTTTTCCGGATCGCCGAGCACTTCATAGGCCTCGGAAATTTCCTGGAAGCGATTCTGCGCGCCGGCCTCTTTATTGACATCGGGATGGTATTCGCGAGCCAGTTTGCGATAGGCCTTTTTTACGGCTGCGGCGCCGGCATTACGCGGAACCCCCAACACGTCATAATAATCTTTATATTGGACACCCATGTATACATTCCATTATTTCATCCGCCGGTTTCCAATGGCTGGAAACCGGCGTCAGACTCAATCTACACTCACCTCAATTCGCCTTCGCGCGCTGCGTGCCTCCTTGGTTTTAGGCAATGTCAGTGTCAGTACACCGCGCTTATATCTGGCTTTTGTTTTATCGCCCTCGACAGACGCCGGCAGCGGAATGGAGCGGCAATAACCGCCATAACTCATTTGAGAAACATGATAGTTTCTCTTTTTCTCCTCCTGTCGCTCCCGTCGCTCGCCTTGAACGATCAGCATATTTTCATCCAGTTCCACCCGGATATCTTTTTGATCCATCCCGGGCAGTTCCACTTTCACCCGTATCTCATGATCGGTTTCTGATACCTCGTATCCGACCGAAGCCATGGTGCTTCGGCCGAACCGCTCAGTTGTTCCGCGGAAATAGGTCTCAAACAGTTCGTTGACCTCGCGGTGCAGCATATCGAGCGGATGCTCCGCTCTCGCTGAATTATGCTGCATGGATTGTTTTCTCCACGGCATCAACTTGTCTTTCATACCCGTCACCTCCTTCAGTCCTATCCTCCGGTTGCAATTTCAATTTTACGCGGTTTGGCCTGCTCGGCTTTCGGCAGCTCAAGTTCGAGCACCCCGTTGTGCAGCCGGGCCCGGATTTTTTCGCGATCAATCAACTGCGGAATGTTAAACTTACGGCGGTAGGTACCGCTTTCGTACTCTTCCATCAGCCGATCCATTCCTTCCGGAGCTACGGCGGCCTGATGTCCGGTAATTGCCAGTTCGTTATTCTCGAGCTGAATATCGAGTTGATCCTGCGCCACGCCGGGCATATCGCACCGCACCAGAATGGCATTGTCTTTCTCGTAGATGTCCGTATTCGGAACATACACACGACCTTCGCGCACAGGTTCCGACGGTTTCTGTTTCACTTTTTCCACTGCTGTATCTTTTGTATCTTTCATTTCAAGCACCTCCTTAAGCCGTTTTGATTTCAATACGTTTGGGTTTGGTGGCCTCATGCCGCGGCATCAGCACCGTCAGAATGCCGTTTTCGTATTTGGCCGAAACCTTGTCGTTCTCAACCGCATACGGCAGTTTGACCGTGCGCACAAAGGCGCCATAACTGCGTTCATTGCGATGGCACACCGCATCCTCCGCCGGTTTCTCGCTCTTCCGATCGCCTTTGATGGTGAGCTGATTGTTGACCACATTGAGATCCAGATCTTGGATTTCAAGACCGGGAAGTTCGGCTGTGACCACTACCTGATCGGCATTGCCCCAAACATTAAGTGCAGGGAAACGCGACAGGCTTGTTTCGTTATCGTATCCGTCGAACAGACGGTTCATTTCCCGTTGAAGGCCGCGAAGCTCTTCGAACGGGCTCCATGCTCTGGTATTTGTCCAATACATTTTTTGTTCCTTTCATTTTATCCAATCACGACCACCGTGATGGAGTGCCCAATGGCTTCGACTGCCCTATAACAAAAAATGTGCCAACGATAAAACCCCAGAAAAACAGGGGTTTTATGAATTCTGAGACGTTTTGAAGCGTGAAAAAATGTCCCACTTCCAGACACTGGATGTGCCAAAATTTCATGGTTGGATTACATGCAGACACAAAAAAAGCCCCGCCGAAGCGAGGCCTTTCCTGGATCTGTCGAGGTCGGTTAGACTTCGAGCAGGTCGTCGTAGCTCGGCAACGGCCAGAGGTCGGCCGGAACGATGGCTTCCAGTGCATCGATGGATGCTCGGAGTTCGTTCATGGCAGCAATCTGATCAGCCGGCTTTTCAGCGGCTTCCAGCTTGGCAATACCGGCAACGGAAGCTTCCAGCAGGCTGGACATTTCAGCGGTGATGCCTGCAACCGCCGGAACGGATGCATATTCGTTAATCGCCATCACCGCAGCCGGAACCAGCATGGTTTTAGCAATGTCGGCGGCTGTGGCCGCTTCGATACCGATGAGGGTTTCATAGGTTTCTTCGTAAATGTTGAAGCGTGACTCCAGCTCTGCATTGGTCAGTACATTGTACTTCTCAAAGAGATCTTTAGCCTTCTGCGTCTGCAGGGCCGGCAGGGCATCTTCAGTAGTCACGAGGTTCGGCAGGCCGCGCTTGGCAGCTTCTTCCAGCCATTCGTCCGTGTAACCGTCGCCGTTAAAGAGAATGCGCTTGTGCTCTTTGATCACCGCAGCGAGAACATCCTGCAGGGCCGCATTGAATTCTTTTCCACCTTCAACGGCAGTTTCAACTTCCGTGCAGATGTAGTCGAACGCTTCAGCTACAATGGTATTGAGCACCACGTTGGCACCGGCCGGGCTCTGGTTGGAACCGACAGCACGGAACTCGAAACGGTTACCTACGAACGCGAACGGTGAAGTGCGGTTACGATCGGTGTTTCCGCGCGGCAGTTTCGGCAGCAGGTCTACGCCGAGATGAATGTGGCCGCCATCTTTGGATTCGTTGGCTCCACCGGCTTCGATCTGTTCAACGATGTCGGTGAGCTGGTCGCCCAGGAAGATGGAAACAACGGCAGGCGGTGCTTCATTGGCACCAAGACGATGATCGTTACCCGCCGTGGCAACCGTGGCGCGCAGCAGATCAGCGTGCGTGTCGACGGCTTTCATCAGAGCAACCACGATGGTCATGAACTTGGCATTTTCGTGCGGGTTGTCGCCCGGCTTCAGCCAGTTCTTTCCATCCGGTCCCATGATGGACCAGTTGTTGTGCTTACCGGAACCGTTGACAGCCGCGAACGGCTTTTCGTGCAGCAGGCAGGCAAACCCGTGCTTCTCAGCAGTAACCGCGAGCACTTCCATGATGATCATGTTGTGGTCGACGGCAATATTGAGCGTTTCAAAAACCGGAGCAATTTCGAACTGTGCCGGGCACACTTCGTTATGACGGGTCTTGGCCGGAACACTGTACTGCCAGAGGACAGCATCGAGTTCAGCCATGAAAGCGGCAACGCGCGGCTTGATGGCACCGAAGTAGTGATCGTCGAGTTGCTGGTGTTTGGTGGCCCCTTTACCGAACAGGGTACGGCCGGTGCGAAGGATGTCAGGACGTTCTGCAACGAGATCGAGGTCGATCAGGAAATACTCCTGCTCCCCGCCGAGGGTTGCTTTAGCCATCGTGTCGCCACAGTCGATTCCGAAGAGTTTACCGAGACGAACGGTCTGCTCGGAAAGCACTTTCATGGAGCGCAGCAGTGGAGTCTTTTTGTCGAGCGCTTCGCCGTTGTATCCACAGAACACGGTCGGAATACAGAGGGTAGCCGCACCAACAGAATCATATTTAATAAAGGCCGGGCTGGTCGGATCCCAACCGGTGTACCCGCGAGCTTCAAAGGTGGCACGCAGGCCGCCTGAGGGGAAGGAGGACGCATCGGGCTCGCCCTGCACGAGTTCTTCACCACCGAAACCGGTGATTACGCCACCCTTGAAATCCGGGAAAATGAAAGAGTCGTGTTTTTCAGCAGTAGAACCGGTAAGCGGCTGGAACCAGTGCGTGTAGTGTGTGGCACCCTTTTCCATGGCCCACTCTTTCATGGATTCAGCAACTTCGTCAGCAATGCTCGGGTCCAGCTCTGAGCCGGCTTCAATTGTTTTCTTCAATGAGGCAAAAGTCGGAGCCGACAGACGGGCTTCCATGACCGGAAGACCGAACACAAGTTCGCCGAATCCTTCGATGGTATTCTTCATAGTATCTCCTTAATAATTAATTGCCCCGGATTCCGGCGGCAATACATCCTTCTCTGAACAAAATCCAGTTTCCTAATGGGAACAATCGTTCAGGAAACCGTGCGATATAAAACTGTTGAGTACATACGCACGTAGTGTACCAAACAAATATTCAAGGTATATCCACTTTAATACAAGAACTTTACGAAAAACGTGCCACTGAAATGAAATCAGATATAAAACATTATTGTAATTGAAAAAAAATATTTATTACATAAATGGAATATCAATTCAGTTCAGGGTCCTACTGTCCCTGCTTCAACTCCGCCAACTGCAACTCCAACTGCTTCACCTTGTCCTTCAATTTCGGAAGCGTGATCATGTTTGCGATCATTTTCTTGGCCTGCAAATGACTCATGGCCGGAGAGCCAATCACAAAATCTTTCTTTGGAACGTCTTTCATCACCCCCGCCTGAGCCCCGACAATTGCACCGTCGCCCACTTCAAGATGCCCTGCAAGGCCAGCCTGGCCTGCGAGAATCACTCGGGAACCAATGATGGAACTACCTGAGACACCGGCCTGGCCGCACATAACAGAATGCTGCCCAACTACTACATTGTGCGCAATTTGCACCAGATTATCAATTTTCGTTCCTTTGCCAATTTTGGTTTTGCCAAAACGGGCACGGTCGATTGCAACATTGGCACCGAGTTCAACATCGTCCTCGATGACCACTTTTCCAATCTGCGGAATTTTCGTACGCGACCCATCCTCCTGCACCGCATAGCCAAATCCATCGGATCCGACCACTGTACCGTTATGAATGATTACGTTGTTTCCAATTTCAGTAAACTCACGGATGGAAACCAACGGATAGAACATGCAGTTTTCGCCTATCACGGTTTTGTAACCAATGACGCAGTTGGCCTGGATAACCGTATTGGCACCAACCACAACGCCCTCCTCAATCACGACATTCGCGCCAATGGAAACTCCATCGGCCAATTGTGCGGATTCAGCGATCACCGCCGAAGGGTGTACGCCGCCAACCGGCGCCGGCACCGACTCGTAAAAAAGGTCGGCCACCATTGCAAAAGCCTGATCAGAGTTATCCGAACGGATGAGTGCACACTTGACCGGTCGATCCCAATCGTTGGGAACAATTACAGCTGCTGCAGCCGTTTCGAGCACCTGGCCTGCATACTTAGGGTTTGCCAGAAAACTGATGTCGCCCTCAGAGGCTTCCTTCAACCCTGCCACAGATACGATCTCAATCTCACCCGATCCGTCAATTGTTCCACCCACGTGTTCAGCAATTTCCGACAGCTTCATACCTTTACTCCTCGTCCGGTGTTTCGACTTTGAATTCAGGACTTTCAACTTTCGTACTACCCCTGCCTTCGTTGAGTTCAGCAAGCACTTGAGCGGTGATATCCACCTTCGGGCTGGTATATAAAATAATATCAGTACCGATACGGCTTTTACTGGATCGGTCAATAACCGTGGCGTATCCCTTGGCCTTGGCGTGCTGAATGACCACTTCATGGATTTCATCGAACAGCTTCTTGGTCATTCGCGTGTTTTGCTGCTCCATCTGCTGCATACGGAGTTTTTCGAAATCGATCATGTCCTGCTCTTTTTTCTGGAGGTTAACCAGTTTTTCTTCGAGCTGGTCACGTTTATTTGCGCGAACATCTTCACTCAGCGTTTTATCGCGTGAATCGGCCCGGAGGACTTCGATCTCCTCCTTCATCACCTTGACCTCCTCTTCGATCTCCTCGCGCTCCATCTTGATATCATCAGCCTGTTGCCGAATCTGATCCTGTGCCAGTTGCGTCTTATAAAACTGCTTAAACACCTCCTGCAGATCAACGAATGCAATTTCGTCAGCGGCACGGGCCGTTCCAAGAAACAGGAAAGCGGAAATGAGTAGAGCGGGAACAATCTTTTTCATGCAGTATATCCTTTCAGTAATATAGGTGAAAACTGTACCCAACCACACTACCCCTGACAAACTATTCATACGCCTTTCCAAGCATTGACACTACCGGCCACCACCCAGCCTCGGCTAAATATCGGCGCCGCATGTGAGCATTTTTCAGATAAAACGGCGAAAAATGTAAAATAATTCACCTCTCATATACAACCGCAACTATCCGAAGCGCATGGATTAACAGCGCTTATGTTTATCTTTATCTTTTATATTTAAAAATAATGCTAGCCACAGCCCGGAAAAACTGGTCCATTGAGCTCGTTCTCAGGAACAAAAGATCAGAAATGATTGAATCAATTTAAAATGGGCATCTTGTTGGGTTCCCGTTTTACAGCGCAAGGTTTCCCTCCTCTTTTCCTTGCGCTGTTTTTTTTGTCCGGATGCCGCCGCTAAAAAAAGATAAACTTTTTTTGAATCATTTTCCACCAAGGGGTCTAAAACTCCGTAACAACTCCCTGAAAAACATAAACTCCTGTTGGGGTGAGTGTTTTTGGCGTCGTAAGGTTTCCCTCCTCTTTTCCTTACGGCGTTTTTTTGTGCCCGGATGAAAAAAAAGCCCGCACAAAATGTACGGGCCGGACCGGTTGATACCAATATGGAATCAGACATTGAAAAGGAACTCAATCACATCGCCATCCTTCACAATGTAATCCTTCCCTTCCGTACGAAGCAAACCAGCTTCGCGACAGGCCAGCTCCCCGCCCTTTTCAATAAAGTCATTGTAGGCAATGACCTGAGCCCGAATGAATCCGCGTTCGAAATCGCTGTGAATGACCCCCGCAGCCTGCGGAGCTGTATCCCCGGCATGAATGGTCCATGCCCGCGTCTCCTTGGGACCCTGCGTTAAATAACTGATGAGTCCGAGCGTGTGATATCCGGTGTGAACAATCTGGTCCAACCCGCTCTCTTTGACACCGAACTCATTTAAGAACTCTTCCCGCTCGTCATCCGACATCCCGTTGAGGTCTTCTTCCATTTTCGCACAGATTTTAACCACATCAGCCCCGCGCTCTTCGGCATAGGCCTTGACAGATTTAACGTAGTCGTTGTCTTCGAGCAACCCTTCTTCATCGACGTTGCAGCAGTAGATCACCTTTTTATCGGTCAGGAACTGCGACTCTTTAAAGATGATTTTTCCCTGCTCAGAATCTTTGCCGTCGAATTTATAGGCCATATGGCCTTCGCCGAGATGGTTCAGCAGTCCCTCAAAAGCAGGAAGCGTTGCGGCAATGGCTTTATCGGCACGGGCGGCTTTCTGCACACGACCGAAGCGGTTTTCCATCATCTGGAAATCGGCAATAATCAACTCGGCTTCAATAATTTCAATATCACGGACCGGATCAATAGAACCATCCACATGAACCACGTTGCCATCATCAAAACATCGTACCACCTGGAGAATGGCATCGGTTTCACGGATGTTTGTCAGAAATTTATTTCCAAGCCCTTCGCCCTGACTCGCCCCCTTCACCAATCCGGCGATATCGACAAAATCAACCGTGGCCGGCAGAATTTTCTGCGAACCCGCCATCTCAGCTAATTTAGCCAGACGCGGATCAGGAACCGGAACCACCGCCTTGTTCGGCTCAATGGTGCAGAACGGATAGTTGGCCGCTTCCGCATTCTGTTCGCGCGTCAGCGCATTGAAAATCGTAGATTTTCCAACGTTTGGAAGTCCGACAATTCCTACACTCAATCCCATGGCAATTCCCCTGATACGTAAAAAATGAGACGCAATCTGAATCACGCCTCACGTTTCACTGCTCATTCAGTTATTTTTCTTTTGTAGCAGCTTTCTTTTGCGCAGCCTTTTTTGCTGTTGTCGTTTTAAGCGGCTTTTCACTCGGCAGCAATACGCCACCGACATTGTTGGCACCGCCATCCACATAAATCGTCTGGCCCGTAATCTTCTTCGAGTATTTACCCAGCATGAAAACTACGGAGTTGGCCACTTCCTCTTTATCGTTCACTACGTCCCACGGAAGCGGGCTCATCTGGCGCCAGGTCTTGGCGAGGTGAGCAAAGTGCGGAATGGACTTTGCGGCCTTCGTAGCCAGCGGGCCGGCCGAAATGGCATTCACACGGACATGCTCACGGCCGTATTCACGAGCCAGTGCACGAACAAGCGCTTCCAACGCGGCTTTGTTAACCCCCATCCAGTTGTAGTACGGGAAGGCAACCTGCGATTCAAACGAAAGCGTTACAATCGACCCGCCTTTTTCCATCTTTTCCAGAGCGAAATGGGAAACGGTTGCCAAAGAAGCGCAACTGATGTGGAAGGCCTGCTTGATGTCTTCGTAAGCCGGAGTATACATCGTGTCGCCTAAACACGTTTTCGGATTCGCGAATCCGATAGAGTGCAGCACTCCATTAATCGGGCCGGTTTTTGAGAAAAGGTTACGAACTTCATTCTCAACCGTCACGTCGCAATATTCAAAACGCATGGACTCGATTTCCTCTTCCGACAGATCTTTGCTGCGGTCGAAAAAGATGCGCTTCATACGCTCGCTCTGGACTGTGTAGATTACATTCCCGCCCATTTCCTCAATCATTTTGCCGGCGGCATACGCGATAGAGTCGGTATTCAGCAGGCCCATAACAACATAAGTACTACCTGGTTCAATCATTGTGAGAACTCCTTTTCTTTAAAAGCGGGCGCAAACCTATCATTTCACCCGTGTAATGCAATCGGGGAATAATAGGTATTTTCACCCCCCTCTGCGACATGAAAAACGGTCAAATACTTGTATTCAATCTCAATATAAGATATCAGCTACGCCATGAAACAGACTCGGCTAATCCTGCTTTGCAGTGCTTGCATCGCCCTCCTGAATATTGCAACAGCCACTAAACTGGTGGCCTATATTCACGGCGATATTTCAGAAAACGGGACCATTCCGTCAGGAACTGAACTGGTTCCCTACGATCAGATGCTGCTGTCGGATTCCGGCAATACCGGTTGCTCTCAGTTTAAAGCGATGGTCGAGGCGGAGGGCTACACCATTTCTCAGCACTATGATCAGACCACCATCCTGAATGCTGCGTTTCTCAACCCGCTCGATGTAATTGTGTTCGGCCTGCACCAGAAAGTCTGGTCCCTTGCTGAAAAAGAGTCCCTGGACGAATGGATTCGCAACGGTGGAGGAATTCTGATGTACAGCGACTCCGCAGCCGGGGGAAAATATAACGTCGTCGGCATAACAAACGCCATCGGCCAAACAGCAGTAAACAACATCCTCAGCCAATACGGAATGGAAGTCACCGTGGACCAGGGCGGCGGCACACGCTCCTATCGCCCTGATGGAAACTCCTCGAATCCCATCCTATGGGATCAGCCTGTATTTGAAGGAGAAGGCGTTTCTCCCGTCGCAATCGACACAAACTCGGGCGCTGTTGCCCTGATACCGCTCGACGACGAACATAATGTTGCCGAAAGCAAAAGTATTTTCCCTATTGATGCCAGACACATCACAATCTCCTCACCCACCTGGGCGGTCATTGGACATCAGCAGGCGGGCCATGGACACATCATCGCGATCTTCGACCGGCAACCGATTTGGAACAACGGCCCCGGTTCGGACATTAATGAGGAAGACAATAAAGAAGTCCTGCGACGGATTATTCGCTTTCTCGCCCGCGACTACGGGAATTCCAGCGATTGGATCAATCTGGTCTCCACCAATGCACTTGAGCTGACCTATCGGCAATGGCGCGGTGGAACAGGCACACCGGGATATGATTACACCTCCCGCAACACTCGTTTCGAAATCCAACAGAAAACCAACCTCGTCGACGGCACCTGGGGCTCCGACTCAAACCAAACCCAATTCGTCTCTATTACCCCGGAGACTGGCGAAACAGAAATGACGACCGTACGCCTTCTTCCAATGCCTGGAAATCAGGCTGGTTTTTCCAGGGTTGCGCTGCTCCCGGCAACCAATGCCGCCCCCGACAGCGTTCTCGCCATCAACTGCGGAGGAGACGCCTACACCGGCAACAACGGCGTTAATTATGCCGCCGACATCTACTTTACCGGCGGGCATATTGATGACTTCCCGGGAAACGACGTGGCCAACACAACGGATGACGCACTCTACAATTATGCCCGGTCCGGGCACACCGCCTATACCATTCCGGTTACGAACGGCAGCTATTCCGTAACACTGCAGTTTGCCGAAACTTACTTCGGATCCGCAAACAAACGAAAATTCAGCGTATCGATTGAAGGTCATTCCGTAATCCAGAATCTGGACCTTTATGCCACCGCCCCGGGCAAGTGGGTCGCGTACGACCTCACCTTCCCCGTCACGGTGGCAGATGGCGATATCAGCCTTTCTTTCACGGCCAGCATCAACAATGCGCTCATCAACGCCATCGTGGTGGCCCCGAATCAGTTATAGATATCAGCCTTCTGCTCAACAAACTCGCGGGACTTTTCCTTCATCCCCTGCTGAATGGCTTCTTCCTCAGAAACACCCTGCTCAGCGGCATACTGCCGCACATCTTCAGAAATCCGCATGGAGCAGAACTTCGGTCCGCACATGGAACAGAAGTGCGCCGTCTTGGCATCTTCCGTCGGCAACGTGGCATCGTGGTAGGAACGGGCGGTTACCGGATCGAGCGCGAGATTAAACTGATCTTCCCAGCGGAATTCAAAACGCGCCTTGCTCAAGGCGTTATCTCGCACCTGCGCACCGGGGAATCCTTTTGCAAGGTCAGCGGCATGGGCGGCAATCTTATAGGTAATCACACCGGATTTTACGTCTTCTTTATCGGGAAGGCCGAGGTGCTCCTTCGGCGTCACATAACAAAGCATCGCACAGCCGTACCAGCCGATGTTGGCCGCACCGATGCCGCTGGTGATGTGGTCATAGCCGGGAGCAATATCAGTCGTCAGCGGACCAAGGGTATAGAACGGCGCTTCGTGGCAGGCCTCCAGCTCCCAATCCATATTTTCCTTCACGCCGTGCAACGGAACGTGGCCGGGCCCTTCAATCATCACCTGCACATCGTGCTTCCAGGCAATTTTCGTCAGCTCGCCCAGCGTTTCCAGCTCGCCGAGCTGCGCTTCATCGTTGGCATCGGCAATCGCCCCCGGGCGCATGCCGTCGCCGAGCGACAGGGAAACATCGTACTGCTTGCAGATTTCACAGATTTCTTCGAAGTGATCGTAGAGAAAACTCTCCTTATGATGCGTTACGCACCATTTGGCCATAATGGAACCACCGCGGCTCACAATGCCGCAAACGCGCTGTGCGGTCATCGGGACATAGCGCAGGCGCACACCGGCGTGGATCGTGAAATAATCCACCCCTTGCTCCGCCTGCTCAATGAGCGTGTCGCGGAACAGTTCCCAGGTCAGATCTTCCGGCCGATCGCCCACTTTCTGCAGCGCCTGATAAATCGGCACCGTACCGACCGGAACCGGGCAGTTGCGTAGATTCCACTCACGGGTGTCGTGAATATTTTCGCCGGTCGACAGATCCATAATCGTGTCCGCGCCCCAAAGCGTGGCCCACTGTACCTTTTCCACTTCCTCGCCAATACTCGAACTCACCGCCGAGTTGCCGATGTTGCCGTTAATCTTCACGAGGAAGTTCCGGCCGATAATCATCGGCTCGGCCTCCGGATGATTCACGTTCAGCGGAATAATGGCGCGGCCTTCAGCCACTTCTTTCCGAACAAACTCGGGCGTAATGTGTTCTGGAATATTCGCGCCCCAGGATTGCCCCGGATGCTGGTGATTCGGCGAACGCATGCCGGCCGTCTGTGCCTGCGTCAACAAACCGGAATCGTGCTCCGACTTCATGTAGACTGCTTTGAATGCTTCCTGTCGACCCAGGTTTTCGCGGATCGCAATGTATTCCATCTCCGGCGTGATGATGCCTTTTCTGGCATAGTGCATCTGGGAAACGTTTGCCCCCTCTTTGGCGCGCAGGGCGGTTTTTTCCAATGATTGGAAAGGTACGCGATTCGTATCCCCCCCCTGGCCGTCGTCGCCGGGCTGATAGCCGCGGGCATCCACTTCGACGGTATCTTCGCGCTCCGCAATCCAAGCCTGGCGCAACTTCGGCAGCCCTTTTTCGAGATCAAGCGTATAGTTCGGATCCGTCATCGGACCACTGGTATCGTAGGCCATGATCGACGGGTTCTCCTCAATGGAACCATCGGTTTTTTTCGTATCGCTCAAGCGTATTTCGCGCATCGGCACCTTGAGGTCCGGGCGACTGCCTGTGATGTATACTTTGCGGGAATTAGGGTAATCTGTTCCGTAATCGTCGTATTGATGCTTTTCCTGAATCATGAGCGGCTCCTTGGTTAATAAATTTCCAGTGTTTGGAAATGCAGGAGCAGGAGGGGAAGATTCGCTTCCCTACGCCGGCATTATCCGAACAGGTTCGAAGGGTTAATCTCAGCCCGCCTCCTCTTAAACCGGGCACCCCTAGCGATGAATCTGTGGCAATCTACTCCTTTGCCCTGCTGAGTCAAATTTTATTCATGACTATTACTATCACATTTTCAGCGTTGAGCGGTTTACAACTTCGTTTCGCATGCTATTATCCGGCCCCTTAACCCTTTTGGAGAGAAATCATGGACTGGAAAGCAATCAGTGACCGCATCCTGGACGGCGGTCAAATTACCGAAGCAGAAGCTCTGGCCGTACTGGAGTCGTCCGATGACGAGCTGCTGGAAGTCCTGCAGGCCGCTTACCGCTTACGTAAAAAATACTTCGGGAAAACCGTGGCCCTGCATCTGCTCCAGAATGTGAAGAGCGGAAAATGCCCGGAAGACTGTTCCTTCTGCTCCCAGTCCACCCGCGCCATGAACGACGTGGAACGCTATGACATGCAGACGGTCGAAACCATCGTTGCCGGCGCCCAGGCCGCGGCCGACCGCAACGCCAAGCGCTATTGCATGGTTTCCAGCACCCGCTCCCCCAACCCGAACGAGCTGGATGTCATCTGCGAAGCCACCATTCAGATTAAAGAAAAATATCCGGACCTCGAAATCTGCTCCTCGCTCGGTCTGTTGGATGAAAATAAAGCGCTGAAGCTGAAAGAGGCCGGTGTGGACCGTTTCAACCATAACCTGGAAACCTCCAAAAACTTTTTCCCGGAAGTCGTCACCACGCACGACTTCGAAGAACGGGTGAACACGGCCCGTGTGGCCAAAAAGATGGGCCTCGATCTCTGCTGCGGCGGCCTATACGGAATGGGCGAAAGCCTGCAGGACCGCGTGGACCTCGCGTTTGCTCTGGCCGATCTGGATGTGGACTCCGTGCCGGTAAACTTTCTGGATCCACGGCCGGGAACGCCCTTCTACGGGAAACCGAATCCCCTGAAACCAAACGATGCACTGCGCGCTCTCTGCATGATGCGTCTGGTGATTCCGGCGGCGGAAGTCCGCATGGCCGGCGGACGCGAAACCACCCTGCGCGATCTCCAGCCGCTCGCCCTCTATCCAGCCAACTCGATCTTCACTGCCGGCTATCTGACAACCGGCGGTCAGGAATATGAAGAAGATAAACAGATGATCG
Organism: Pontiellaceae bacterium B12227; assembly: GCA_029432775.1. GTDB lineage: Bacteria > Verrucomicrobiota > Kiritimatiellia > Kiritimatiellales > Pontiellaceae > Pontiella. The sequence goes on from JAROAZ010000006.1 coordinate 243,442, forward strand.
AAGATGCCGGGTTCGAAATCGAAATCCAGGGGGCCAAAGGCGCTGCAGAACCCGCTCTTGCTTAGGTAGGGACGGTTCGACGAACCGTCCG
>JAROAZ010000070.1 GCA_029432775.1 Pontiellaceae bacterium B12227
TGGCTCAAGGCGCGGCGTACATCCCCCGTTGCGGGGGCTTGGGGGTCATACGAAGCAGCGCGAGGCGGGATTTGGGAACGGACTTCCGCCCGGCGAAATGAGGGACGAGTGGAGCCGGGCCGGAAGGGAGAGAGCAAATGACGCCTGGCGGTGCGGCACTGGTGGCGGTAATAGCCGACACCGACATCACGCTGGCAAGGGAGAATTTGTGAAGGAGGCTGATTGAGGAGACCGGGAACGGACAGCGTACTGCGTAGCTGACCGCTGGGAGTGGATGGGTCGACGATTGAAGCTGGTTGAACAATTTCTTCTTTGGCTCTAAGCGCGGCGAACATCCCCCCGCTGCGGGGGGCTTGGGGGGTAACACGAAGCAGCGCGAGGTGAACTTTGTGGATGATGGTGAACAAAGGGAAGCTGGTCGGCCATCGTAGATGAGTCGCCAGCTCCCGACGAGAACCGGAAGGAACAAAGCGCGCCTGGCGGTGCGGCGTAGGTAGGCTGGAAACATGGAGGGAAAGCGGCATCACGCGAAGCGAGTCTGAGCCGAAGGCGCAAGACAACCTGCCGCACGCCAAAACAGCGGCGCGCCCGGAGGTCACGCCCTACCTTTGCGCCGGGACTGTTTGGCGACCTTATCTGCAAATAGGACCTCAAACGCGGGCCACTCACGCAAGGCGCGACGGTGCCTTATCTCGGCAAGCTGAGTGGAGATGCCGAGCTGCTCTCCGATCTCCCGGTAGGTGGCACCGAGAAACCGTAGACCAACGACGTCGCGCAATGCGGAGTCGATTAAAAATATTCCCTTGATAAACTCTGTGACCATTTCAGCGGGCAAAAGCGCACCCGCCGGAATTGAGGAACAAGCGCCCGATAATTGCTCTGCAGATCCATGGTCACTGGTTCTGGTTTTCGTGTATTTCATGATGATCTCCTGTATTGAATGTAATGTCAGCCGGGACTGACGTGAACTGTGGCACTGACAGGTTCACGGCCTGACGTAAAACCATGGAACTCGAAACGTCAGCGATGATGTCAGGCAGGAACCGCCTGCAAATAGGGCGTTCTGACATTCCTGACATTATACCTATTAATATAGAAATATATATAGAGGGCGGCTGAAGCCCACGCTGACGCTGCGATACTGCTGAACCGGGAGTTCCAGAGACTTTTTTTGACATGATGTCAGACGTCAGGACGTCAGGAAAAACAGGGCGCTGCCCTGCCCCGTAAACATTAAGAATAGACCTCATTGAATGCACCACCTTTCATAATACTTTTGATATTGATCTTCCACACACGCTTGAACTCATATCGTTCCTGCGTAATCGGATAGCCCTGTGACGAGAGCTTGGACAACTCACGTCCGACCTGACGAGTGGTGTATTTGGATACAATGCAGGCCAGACCGTCCTGATCATTGTTCATGGCCGTCAGCAGATCCGTGGCGGAACCCACCCAGAATTCTTCGACCTGTCCTTCGAAAAACTTAAGCAGCACTTCGAGAAACGAATAGGCGCTGGATGAATGCCGGGCCGCCTCGAACAGGGAATCCTCACAATAGGTCTTAACCCCGTAACGGGAATCGCCCAGCACTTTATCCGGCGGCTGCCAGTCGAGCAGCCAACGCAGGAAGAATGGAAGCTCGGCAGCGATGATGGATTCGACATCGCGCGGGAAGGTAAAGGTATCGTGTTCGGCAATCCGGAAGAGGTTGATCTTGTCCCGGTTCGATAAATCAACATCGGGAAGAATACGGATCGACTCGGGATCGGTGTTACAAGTAACCACCACCCTACCGTTCCATTCAATCAGTTTGTCGACGCGATACTTCTCGCGCACGGAAAAGGTGCGATTGGCTGCCATCTTCTTGATGAGTGCTGAAAACTTGAGGTGGGACTTGTTATCGGTAAGCGGCACAACGTCATCCACCGCCCAAACGGCAGAAGTAAAAAGATGACTATTGAAACCGTCCTCTCCGGACAGGAACGAGCTGGCGTCAATATGACCGCCGAAGATACGAGAAAAGATAACGTTGGATAGGAGCGTCTTTCCAGTGTTTGGAACTCCGGCAAAAAACGATGCCTGCCCGGGCCGCATCCGTCCTTCAAGGGCGGATTCATACCAGCGCTTGAGCCATGCGTAGAAATAATCGAGCTGTTCAGGCGGATCGAAATAGCCGGCGAAATAATCGTGCAACCACGGGAAAGGAGAGGAACCGCAGATGGACGCTGATTCACGCAGATTGTTTTCCGGTGCGGATGGATTCTTTACCACAGAGCAACGGTGTTAAACGACAACAGAAAAATCAGGATTTTTAACAGCTGAATTTGCCGCAATGATTAATTTTCGCATTACAGCAGTTAAAG
>JAROAZ010000071.1 GCA_029432775.1 Pontiellaceae bacterium B12227
CCTTCAGAACGGAAGGTATATGAAAAGAAAGGCTATTAAACTGCCGCGCAGCGGCTTACTGGAACCAGTGGGTGGAGCCTACGGTGGCCGACGCCAGTTGATTAAGTGAAGTTTATGAGCACCGGCGGCTCACCCATAACGTTCGCTTCAAAGATAAGGATTGATATATGCACACACTCAACAGCAAGCATCACATCGGCATTCTCCAATCTCTACTTGGGAGATTGTTGCTCTTGGCAGGGTTGAGCATGATTTTCATCCCTGCGAAAGCACTGTCGGCGCAAGATAAGCTTGAGCCGCTCGAACGAATCGGCATCCAGCCGGGTAAGGAGCGGGCAGAGTTCGTTCTCACACAATCAGGGCAGCCCTTCTTTGTCAAAGGGTTCAACTATATCCGGTTGCGGGGTGGTCACGCGACATTCGATGCGGATACTGAGACGACGAAGGCGCATTACGACCCGAAGAAGGCCGAGGCCATGTTCCGCACGCTGAGCCAGTCGGGCTATAACACGGTGCGCGTATTTGTCATCGGCCGCAGCAAGCACAATCCCGGTATCGGCGGGAACTACAAAACCACGAAGGCGATATACGAGCCGTACGCTGACAACTTTATCGACTTCCTGCGACGGGCGACGCGGCATGGCATTCGCGTGTTCCCGACGTTCGGCGATGGCGGCTTGCCGCTCAATGCCTACTACCGTGAGCGTCCTATCCGGGGCAACGGCCGTAACAAGAATGTTCTGGTTCTCAGCAAGGAAGGTATTGACGCGCGTGTTGAGTTCATTACCTCGTTCCTGTCCTACATCAAGCACAAGGAGCCGGCCCTGCTTCCGACGCTGCTTGGTTTGCAGTGCCAGAACGAAGCGTACCTCCGCGCCGACCTGTGGCCCTTCACCGAGACAGAGGGGACCTACAAAGCCGCCAATGACAAGACGTACGACTTGTCCAGGACGGACCAACGGCAGGCGCTGATGGATGAGGGCTATCGTCATTATCATAAACAAATATTCAATGCTGTGAAGCTCATTGACCCGCAAATGCTGGTTGCCGAGGGCGTTTTTGTTCCTGCGGCCGTGGGCAAGGATCCCAGGACGCACGCCGGCGTGTGGCCCGGGAAGACGAAAGACGAACGTTATCCGCCCACGCTGACTGCAATCGGGACCGGGGTACTCGATTTCCTCGACGTCCACTTCTACCACACAACGCCAAATCCAGCGGAAGTGGCGAATAGGTTCCGTCGCAATCTGGGGTCGACCGGTTTTTTCACACCCCAGATGGCTGAAATCCGCAAGACAACACCCGTGATCATGGGCGAGTTCGGCGCCTTCGATGACCATGAAAAGACATTTGCGGCGGCGGTCGACAATATCGTGCAGGTCCGCGATCTGGCGAACAAAGAGAAGGTCAACGGCATGCTCTTCTGGACTTACGACTGCCAGGAGCAAGACAGACTGTACCACGCCACTGACGATTGGCCGCTTTTTGTCCGGAAGATGGGTAGCTTTGAGCAATCGGTAGACGAATAACCGAGACAGCCTTGGAGCATGATCATGAAGAGCGAACAGGGCGTTGCACAGCGACGCGGTAAACCGCACGCGTGAACGCGGACGTTCGGTATAAATAAATGAAGATAATGATCTATAGCATATTGAGCGTCGTCATCTTGGTGACATTCGGGTGTAGTACTTTCAAACAAACGGACCCTTCTTCACCCCTAGATAGATTTCTCAGCCAACTCCTATCTACTCCCAAATTTAATGTATGGACACATGAATTATCCGATCCAATTACAGATGATTCAATCAAAACAAACTTAGTTGAGTGGATTCAGGCACGATCCTTTGAATACGATGACAAATACACCAAATGGTTGAGGGAAAGTAATGGCGGGTTGGCCTGCATTTCAGTGGAGATCGTGCTTCCCAATAGAGAATCCATTATGATTGCCGATGAGTTGTTGCTTATTGGAGATCCCGTGACAGCCTACACGACTTCCAGGAAATGTTGTGAATTCAACTTAGACGAAGTTCTTTTCATTACAGGAATTATGGAAGAACCATACTCTCTCGCCCTTAGTCGAGATGAAGCCTTGGTTTTATCGGAATTCATCAATACCAGTTCCAATTTGGTAATTCGTAAAGTTGTCAACACGATCAACGACCAAATAGCAGGGCCTCTCTATAAAGATATTTTCACTGAAGCTGAGTTAGAGATTGAGTTAGAATCAGCCGAGAAAAGAATATTAGAAAAATAACCGAACAATAGAGCAATAGAGTGACACGAGTGAGGTACGAGGGAGCTGTCATGCTATTGACCGGTTCCAGTGAGCGGCGGAGCGGCCGACACGTAA
>JAROAZ010000072.1 GCA_029432775.1 Pontiellaceae bacterium B12227
GTATACGCCTCTTCGGCGACCGCATTGACAGGTTACTCGCAGGTGGATTCGCGGGATGATTTCCATCGGGAAGGCGTCCAGCTGGAAGCTTCGGATTGATTCATGGTCGGCAAAGCCGTAAGGACTTCACGAAGGTAGTCAGCCGGGTTGATATCGAGTTTTCGACAGGTTTCGATAAGGCTGTAGATGACGGCGCTGGTCTGGCCGGAGTCGGGACTACCGAAAAAGAGGAAGTTCTTTTTCCCGATGGCGGTCGGCCGAATGGCATTTTCGACAAGGTTATTGTCGATTTCGAGCCGTCCATGCTCAAGGTAGAGGTTGAGCGCATCCCAGCGTTCGAGGGTGTAGTTGATCGCTTTGCCGAAGTTGCTTTGCGGCAGCTGTCGGAACCGCTCAGTTTCTAGGATGGATTTTATTCCTTCCAGGACGGGTGCTGAGTGTTCCCCGCGATAAACGGCGCGGTCGAGTTCGGGGTTGTTGCGCAGTTTTCTTTCAACGCGGTAGAGTTTGGCAATGCGTTTCACGATGTCCTCCGCGGTTGGGTTGCCGGGGACTTCGGCGAACTTACGTCGGGCATGTGCCCAGCAGGCGGCATGAATAATGGTAGCCTTTTCTTTGGCATGTGATTTCTTGTTCAGCCAGCTGGTGTAGCCGGCATAGCCGTCGGTTTGCAACAACCCGGCATAATCCGTCAGCATCGAGTCAAGGCAGGTCCCGGCACGACTGGCATACCATTCAAAGAGCACGCCTTTGCCGGGTGAATGATAGGCCCATAGGTATCCGTTGGGACAATAGTCCTTTTTCGGATCTTGGTATTTGATAAACGTTTCGTCGGCCTGAATGTATTCGCTTGCGCGGATTTCCTTTCGAAGCGCTTCATAGATCAGTGATAGCCATTGGGCGACGAGATACATCCAGCCGCCCATCGTCTTGCGACTGATTTCAACGCCGAAGCGCTGCTTGAAAATCTGTTCCTGCCGATAAAGCGGAAGGTGGTCGCAGTATTTGCCCAGGATGATGTGAAGAACCAATCCGGTGGATGCGTAGGAGTTTTCGATCAGTTGTTTCGGCGCGGGCGCGATCAGCGGGGCAACGGAGCGATCATCGCGCTTCTTGTATTTGTTGCGAATGGTGACGGTCTGGAAGAAGCGCGTTGGTGTGACATCGAGTTTTACCGTGCGGACTTCGGCAATCTTTTTATACAGCTCCGGATTGGCAAGAACTTCATCCGGATCAATAACAATGATTTCAGTCGGAAGGTCTTTGGGGATGCGTGCATCGAGCCCCTTGCGCTTCCCGCGTTTTGACGGCACGTGCTCTTCTTCAGCCAGATCGGCTTTCGCTTCGGCCAGCTCCAAAGCCTCTTGCAGTTCCCGAAGTTCTTCGAGTTCAAGCTCCAGCTGATCGGGGCTTAGTTTTTCTGAACTGCGCCCGAACAGCTTTTTCATCAGGCACTGAACTTTTTCCTGAAGCAGGTTTACTTCGCTCTTTAGATTCGCATTTTCGGCGAGCAGTTGATTGAAGTTTTCACGCGTATAAACCATGCCGCACATTATACCAAAACCCGTTAAAAATGCGGCATCAACCGGGTGAAAAATACAAAAAAAATCAACGCTGATACCACGGCTTAAATGAGCCTTGTTTCAGATCAACGCCATCGAGAAGGAGTGCCAGCGCTTCCGGTGCGAGTGCGAGTTTTTCACTTTCTCCAACGCCCTGCGGCCAGGTAAAGCAACCTTGCTCCAGTCGTTTGATCGCCACCCACATGCCCGTGCCATCCCAGTACAGAGTTTTGATCCGGTTCCGTCGGCGATTCGTAAATACATACAGCGCCCCCGAACACGGATCCTCCTCCAAGCGATCGAGCACGACACCATGCAGTCCGTTAAAGCTTTTGCGCAAGTCCACTGGTTCCACCGCCAGAAATACTCGAATCGAATTACTTAATCCAAACATCCGGCCGCCTCCCGAAGTAGAGCCCCGAGTGCTGCCGAAGAAGCGAGCGGAACCATAACCTCAATCTGATTCGGCAGGCGAATTCGCACCTCATCAGCCAGAACCGCTTCGCCGCTAAGTTCGACCTCGCAAAAAGAAACCTCATTATCTTCCCGCTCGATTCGTAGCCATCTGGCCAATGTTTTGGAATTTAGATTCCACTCCCGACAGAACGCAGCCTGCGTCAAACCCGACGTTTTAAATTCCTCGATCAACTCCCGGCGTTCTTCATCCGTATAGGAAGCCCGCCCCGACCCAATGTTTTCATTCGTATCCATGCCCAATAAATTATCAGGTTTTGAGCCTGCTGCCTACGGGGTCCTGGAAAAGGCGTTTAC
>JAROAZ010000073.1 GCA_029432775.1 Pontiellaceae bacterium B12227
CTCTGCACTTTTTGTTTCAAGTTGACGTCATCTATATATGATGTTGGATATTGCATACTCCTGAATATGGATTTCCAATGGTTGGAATCCCCCCCGGACCCCGAATAATTATACAACCGCCATCTGCTTGCGCGCAGAGTCCTTCGGCACATTTCCGATTAGGGCACCTGTCCGGTGCCCGTAATCGGAAATAAGGGCAGGTGTACTGCAAGGGGTGGATGTCCTCCCGTTGGTCCCGCATAATGCGGGGTGCAAACCCAACAAAAGAAAGGACATCCACATGATCAAGCGTACGGATAATGCACAGGCGGAGCAAGCCCGCCGACTCAGGATAAAAACCCAGAAACAGCGGTTGGCAACCCTGGCCGTCGAAGGGGCGGGCTTAAGCCCGTGGGAGGCGGACGAACTCGTTGAGGTCGTCAAGGAGGTCTTCTTCGCGGAGCCGCAGGACCATCCGCTCCGAAGCGGGCAAATGTTCTACGAATGTGCAGAAGCCTCGGAAGGAGCGGGCAAACCGTTGCGGGAGTGCCGCCTGGCTCGTGTGGCGCTCACAGTTCACGATCCGGAAGATATTGAGGTAGCCAATAAATCGGGAGCAGACGGCCTGCGCCGCCATTGCATCCTGCGATTAACAGAAGAGGCGCGTGAGCAGGATGGACTGCTGACGCAGGAAGATCTCGCACGGCTGCTGCATTGCGATGTGCGTACTATCCGACGCGATGTGGCTGCGTTCCGCGAAAGGGACATTATCGTCGCCACCCGCGGCCAGCAGAAGGATATCGGGCCGGGCGTGTCGCACCGGGGCGTGGCCATTGGGCATTGGATCGACGGCGACGACACGCCGGAGGTCGCCCGCAAGATCAACCATTCGCTGGCGGCGGTGGAGCGTTATATTCAGACGTTCGCCCGCGTGGTCTTCCTGGAGCAAAAGCAGTTCGACCTCTTTGCCACGGCCCTGACGATGCGCATCTCGGTCGCCGGGGTGAGAACCTACCGAGAGGTGCTCGCCGGGCACCGGCACCGACCGGAGTTCAAGCGCAGGCTCCAGGAGCTTGAGATCATCGGCGGGAAGTTCTTCGAAGCGGAGGACTTTGAAAAAGGGGGACCCACACGGTGCGCGAATGCGCCAAAAGAATGGAGGATGCCGTGAAAAAACAGCAGACCCATCTACAGGCCACCTACAATCCGATGAAACATAAAACCTTCATTGGTGCGCTCGAAGCCTTCTTCGCCGACGAATGCCCCCAACTCGGCGGCCTGCGTACCCGCAAGGTGCTCGTACAGGCCGTACTCGGCATGGTCAACGAGTTCTATCCGGAAACGAGCCACCTGCGCCAGGGGCAGATCCAGTGGGTCACCGTCGATAAGGACGAGACCGCCTCCTATGGTAAAAGCATGCGCAACACGCGGCTCAAGAGCGTCGTGCTCGACCTTGTGCGGGCTGAGGACATCGCCGAACGCGCCGAGGGCAAGCGGCTTCGGGACATCAAGAAGGAGGCCGCCGTGCGGCTCTTCCAGCAGGCTGACGATCAGAACGGATGCATGACCAATGCCGAAATCGCCATCCTGCTCAAGATCTCGCCGCCGACCGTCGGGCGCTATGTCCACGAACACGAGTTCGAAACCGGAGAGCTGGTGCCGAGGCGCGGCACGATCCATGACATGGGGCCGACGCTCACCCATAAAAAGCCCATCATTCGCAAGCTGTTCCTCGAAGGAAAAAGTGTAGGGCAAGTCAGCCGCGAAACGCGGCACAGCCCCGAGGCGATCCACCGCTACATCCGCAACTTCCGGCAGGTGCTGCTCTGCCGCCGGAAAGGGCTCGATGAAAAAGAGACCGCCTACGCGGTGAAGATAAGTCAACGACTCGTGCTCGAATACCACGCGCTCATCGATAAATTCGCGGAAGAAAACGTCGTGCTTGAAAGCATCTTGCAATATGTCGGAAAGGAATTATAAACAATGAACCTCAACGGGAGGACATCCACCCCTTGCAGGACACCTGCCCTTATTTATGATCGGCATAAAATCCAGTTCAGCCCATGTCGCGTTGAATGGTGGAATTGTGATTTCAATACGGTTTTCATCAAACGATAGAACCTTCCCGTTTTCGAA
>JAROAZ010000074.1 GCA_029432775.1 Pontiellaceae bacterium B12227
CTTTTGGCGGTCTGTGGAAACTCAAAGTTCCCCTTCAGCTTACTTTCAAACCAAAGAACCCGTGCAGCATAGGTTTCGGGCGTAAAACGATGGTTCAGATGCGGGGCCAGCGCCAACCGTGAATCCGTTGTTTCAGGCAAAAGGTTCATGCCTTTAACAACCCATTCGGTGGGAGAATTAAAGTCATTTGAGGCTCCCAGAAAAAGAATGGGGCATTTAATCATCGGCCAGTAGGCCTGACAGCCCACTGTTTTTCGGTAGGCCTCCTGATTCTCTCGCATGGTTCGGGCCGATCCGGGCACGCCCCACAGATCCTCATAAAGGAATCCACTGCCGCCCACGGACGGACAGGCCGCCTTCACACGTGGATCCATGACGGTCAGCACAGTGGATCGACCGCCCATGCTATGTCCAAATACGCCGATTTTTTCTGCATCGACCTCCTGTTGCTGCTCCAGAAAAGTCAATGCCCGCCGGGCCGCTGTGGCGATCAGCATCCAGCTGCTGTTCATCGGATGCGGCTCGCGGTAGAGGGTGTTCGGCCCCGGCGTGATTTCGTTCCAGTGCTTTTGATCCCGACCGCCGATAAATCCGGCCGCCAGACCATCCCAGTCGGTGTTTGGAGTATCCGGCCCCTCTAAGGCCTTCGCCCCCCAATTGATACTGATCACCGCATAACCCATCTCCACCCAATAGTCATGGAGCGCAGCCCGCTGCCCGCCACCATGCAATTGAACCAGTGCAGGCACGGGATGTTCTTTAGACGCATTTTTAGGAGTGCCGTAATAGGCGGCAATCATGGGTTCGGCGGATTTATTGCTTCCCTCAAGCCGCCCTGCGGAATAGCGAATCAATTTATAATGCCCGTTGCCCTGATCCCATTCGCGCACCACTTCGACCTTCAGCGAATCATGCCGCGCGTCATAGCCTGCCCATAGTTCTTCGGCGGCATTCGGCGTCAGTGCGAAAGCGGACTCAAAAGCCGCCCCTAAACAAAAAATGCATAAAAGCTTTCTCATGGCACTCCCTAAGAATGAATTAAAACATTTGCGAACATACTTTCACAAAAATGGGTTTGTCAATCCCGCGCAGAAAGCGCTCGAAAAAAGAGATGCCTGTGTGTGTCAGGACGAGGCGGAATCCCGCTCAACAAGCTCCGGTGCAACAGCATGCTGTACGATCCCCTCGCCGCTGTCTTGAATCCGCGCCAGAATTTGCCGCGCTGCGGTTCTTCCCATTTCGTAGGGATTCTGATCGATGGTGGTCAGGGAGGGCTGAATCCATTCGCCGATCATCAGATTACCGAACCCAACAACGGCGACATCTTCCGGAACACGCAACTTCAGCTTTCCGGCCGCCCGATAAACCCCCTGAACGAGGTTGTCGCTAACGACAAAGATTGCGTCGGGACGATCATCCGCCGAAAGAACTTTTTCAATCGCCTCCTGAGCCATCTGCAGATCGTAGTCGGATATCTGAACCGTTTCAACCGATGTGCCGGCCGCACGGGTGCACTCCTCTTCAAACCCTTTCTGCCGAAGCCGGGCCGGGGCAAAAGTCGATGCGACGGCCAAATGCACCAAATTACGGCATCCGCGCTGCAGCAGATACTGTGCAGCCAACCGCCCGCCCAGTTCATCGTCGGTCCCTACAAAATCGCAATGAACACCGGGCAAAGGCCGGTCCACCGTCACCAAAGGGATGTCGCGGGCCATAACCTCGGAAAAGTAGACATCGGAAACTCCAGCATGCGTCGGCCGCAAAATAATTCCATCCACGCGCCGATCTAACAGATGGTGGATCAGTTCTGTCTCAAGGCTGCTATCGGATACCTCCGTATCCTCCGGATTCCATGCCAGTAAAACGCAATATTCATGGCTTCGAAGTTCATCGTGAATGCCATGCACAATTTCAGAGTAAAACGATCCCGTTGAAGGAATAATCACTCCGATATTCATGGTGCGGCCGGTCTGCACCCCCTGGATCAACAGATTCGGGCGGTATCCCAACCGTTCGGCCGCCTCAAGCACCTTTTTTCGGGTCGTCTCCGGAATGCGGTCCTGTCGCCCTCGCAAAACACGCGATACA
>JAROAZ010000075.1 GCA_029432775.1 Pontiellaceae bacterium B12227
GAGGAGTTTAATTCGTCGGGATTGACCCAGGCGGCATTCTGCAGGGAGTGGAACATCAATCCGAAAACACTGGCTCGGTGGCTGCGCATCGAGCGGCACGAAAATGAGGTATCATTTTGCGAGGTGGAACTCGGAAATACTTCCGCCCCGGAAAACAAGGTGAGCGTCCACCTGCCCACCGGTATTGAAGTGAGCGTGCCGGTGAGTTCAGCGAAGGAGTTGGGCGATGTGTTCCGGGAGGCCGCGACATGCTTGGCCTAAGCGGACCATTGCGCGTGTTTCTGGCGGTGGAGCCCGTGGACCTGCGTAAAAGTTTTAATGGGCTGCATGGTGTTGTGCTCGGCCGGCCTCCGCCCCCACCTTGACAGCACTACTATACTGGACAGCTATTTAACCTATAACCTGGCGCCGGGCTAACACAACGGGTGGGCCAGTTTGGGGACCCAAGCCAGTATAGGCAAGCTCGTTGTCGGTTTCGCCGATCTGAACTTTCCAAACCCCGGAAGCCACCGGCTCTCAGTTCTCCAACGCTTGGAGGTTTCCAATTCCAAACTCAAGCAATCCCGCGCCCAACAGCACTATACAGATCAATCGTTTCATTGTTGCCTGCTTTCTATGCCTAAAAAAATATACCCTGTTATCGAAAGTCGGCCATCCTGTCTTTAGAGGATGCGCCATAAAGGCTTAGTCCAAGTCGAATCCCGGTCAACGACATACTGTGTAAATGGTTGTGCTAACGACGACCCTTATTCGTTCCGCCAGTCGTTTCCCGACTCCAGCCGGCGTTTAAGACAGGCATGGCCGAAAACATAAACATTTAATCTGACAGGATGTATTTAAAGTATTGCTTTGTCTTACATGCATAGTAACGAACAGGTATTTTCCATACCTCTCCCTGGCTATTTGAATTAACAGAGAGTACCAGACCCTTGCACTTTAATCCCTATGTGTTGAAATGCCGTAATCAATCATTTTCCCACAACAACACAGGGGAATAGCAATCGGAGCAAATCGATCCATGCAGGGTATTGTAGCGACCTTCACCCGTTTGCAGTTCTCTACCACAGATAAGGCAAGTGATTTTTTCTTCATCCATTAAATCGATTCCTAAATGACTCTGATGCTGTCATATGCATCATTACCAACAATACCTATGGTATTATTGTGACAAGTTTTAATGGCTTCGCCAGTCGTTTTCCCGACTCCATCCGGCGTTTAAGACGGTCATGGACGACTTGGTTTCCTTGCGCCATTCGTGGAGCATTTTTTTCATTCTGGAGGCCAGTTCTGGCATCTTAGCGGCGAGATTGTTATGCTCGCTGATATCATCGCGCAGATTGTAGAGCTCAATATCGCCCGTTTCGAAAACCTCCACCAATTTATAGTCGCCCATGCGGACGGCACCGGCGGGTCCCATGGTGTTGATGTGATGATAGTGCGGGTAGTGGAAATAGAGCGCCTCGCGGTCCAGCGACTCTGTTTCGCCGCTAAGCAGCGGCTTAAGGCTCATACCGTCGATGTGCTGTTTCGGCCGCAACGGCAACCCGGCCAGGTCGAGAATGGTCGGATAGAGGTCGGTGCTGACCACCGGCTCGTGGACTTCCAACCCCCGGGACTTTCCAATGCCAGGATAACTAATGATGAGCGGAACACGGATTCCACCCTCGTAGACCCAGGCCTTCCCAGCGCGCAGGGGGAAGCATGATGTCGGGAAATTAGGACCTGACCCGGTTGAGAGTCCGCCGTTGTCAGACATAAAAACAACGATTGTATCTTTTTCCAGCCCCAGTCGTTTCAGTGTATCGAGGATGCGTCCCACATTTTCATCCATGCTTTCAACCATGCACGCATAGGCGGGATCATCCTGCCGGGCACGGCTCAAACTCTGATGGTCCGGAACCGCCTTTTTCTTTTCTATGCCGGCAGCCTTTTTACGATATTTATCCAGCTTATCTTTCCGCGGATTAATCGGGGTATGGACGGTGTAGTACCACATGTTCAGAAAAAACGGTTTGTCAGCATGGTTTTCGATAAAATCCAAAGCCTTGTCCGTCAGTACATCCGTCAG
>JAROAZ010000076.1 GCA_029432775.1 Pontiellaceae bacterium B12227
TCTTCCCCGATATTCCCACATAGATAGTGTAACATCAGACCGGCATTATTCGTATAAAGCTCATTTCTAAAATCCTGAAGATCAGCTAGACCATTCATATGGCTGAAGTTTTGTCAACAGGGCAAAAAAATATTATCCCCATGTTTTCCTGCCTGTTCAACAGGCGCACTTCCAGTGCTTGGAAAAGGGGAACTCTCATTCAAACCACCCGCGAAAGGAGCGCACGCAGGGTGAGCGGTTTAGCCGCACGCAGGGTTATGCTCATATCCTTGGACTCATTGCCATGCCGGTGAAGGCATGAACTACCAGTAGTATCTTTATTCACCGCGGCTCATCCCGTTGTCTGGGTGTCTGACACTCAACCAAGACCCCGTCGGATCGTGTGGTTTAGTCGTATAACGTTATCAGGGGCTGGCCTCTGCTGCTCCCGTTCGCACGGGTGGTTTGAATGATTTGTAAAAGCTAGATGGGTTCTCCTTTTAAATTATTTTTCGGAACGAAAATTAAATAGATCTCGCGAGGGGCTCGCTGGCGGTCAGGTGCAGTCCATTATAAGTGCCGAAGGCCGAAGCGAAGCGGCGTTATGCATGGAGTGTACTTGACGGGCAAGAGGCCTCTTGCTGCTCGATGATCATGGCAATGTCCCAGATGTAGGAAGAGAGTTCGCGGGCGATGGCCGTTCGGATTTTATTGGTGTGCAGTCCGCGCAGGGCCAGTTTATACCACCGTTTACTGAGCCGGTTTTGTGCGTGCCAGGAGACTTTTTTAACCTCCCGCGAAAGTCCTTCCTGTCGTACCGAGAGGGCTTTGGATACTTTGGCTGGCAGCTTGTAGTGTCCCGCGCACTCAATGAGCATCCAGCGTGCGTGGCCGTTGCCGCATTTAGTGATCGATCCCATCCGACGGGTTTCCCCCGAACTTTCTTCCGACGGAATGAGACCGAGATAGGCCATGAGTTGCTTAGGATGCTTGAAACGGCCGAAGTGGCCAATCTCGCTGACCATGACCATCGCCGCAACCATTTTGAACCCACGAAATCCCATCAGAGCCTCGACGAGCGGTCTACGTTTCCAGGGTTGCAGGATTTTATCCATCTGATCTTCCAGTCGTTTGATTTGTTCCACGGCGTTGTCGATCCGGCGGATGTACTCTTCCAATAGAATTTTCTGAGTCGGATGCGCCATGACCAGTTCACGCAAGTACCGCATATGCGCTTCGGTCCATCGTGCTTTCTCCGGGTAGCGATAGCCGTTGCGCAGCAGGAAAGAGAGCAACTGCTTTTTTGAAGCTTTGAGATCATTCACCGCATCGGTTCGCCCCCGGCATACATCGCGCACCACCTCATCGTCCACCTCCGGAATATGTACTGCCGTCAAGTGTCCCGATCGATGCATCTCCGCCAATTTACGAGCATCGCGCTTATCTGTTTTGCGTTTCTCCCCCGGCTTGGTCGGTATCAGTGAGGGCGCAATCACCTGGCAGTCGTAGCCCAACTGAATCAGTCGCCGAGCCAGCACGAACCCCGTCGGCCCCGCCTCATAACAGAGTTGCAGATCCTCTTTTTTAAGATCGTATTTCTTTTGGATTTTCCGGATGGCATCGACCGTTCGATTCAGGTCGGTGGAGATCTTTCCATAGACGATTGAAGGCTGCATATCATTAAAAGCAAGCGCGAGTACATTTGATTCTTTATGTGCATCAATTCCTACGGTACATTTTTTCATGGCGTATTCCTTATGGCTTAGGTTGTTAATGGATCCGAGTAAGAGCGGATCCGCCCGCGATTCGTTCGCGGGTACGCCATCTTTTTTAACAAGACAACGACCGCGGCGGAATCAACTTCAGCCATAGGGTCTGGGATACATATCCTGATTGATTTCGTCATTCTGACGGTAGCGCAACCAATATTCACCGCGCCAAATTGGATTCCATAGATAGATCGCCCGGCCGTTCATCGGAGTTATG
>JAROAZ010000077.1 GCA_029432775.1 Pontiellaceae bacterium B12227
CAGACCTATCTGGAATGGGTGGGGCGTTATTTGCATTATGTTTCGGATCAGCGTCTGAACTGGATGGAGACGGGTTCATTGCGCAGCTTTCTCTCCTATCTGGCTCTGCAGCGGAAAGTGGGCTCTTCGACACAAAATCAGGCCTTCAGTGCGTTGTTGTTTTTGTTTCAGGCTGTGCTGGAGAAGGAGGTGCCGGAGGTGGATGCGGTGCGGGCCTTTTTCCTTTAAATTAAGAGGTGTGCCCTCGGGGGTTCCGCGGGCTGCTCTCCCGAAGGAAAGCCTAATGGTGGTTGGGAATATTTATGGCGCAAACATTTCTGACAAACCATCAAGAACATGATCTTGTGCTTGAGATGATATCTTCCCTAGGCGTTTGATTAAGCGTCGTTTATCAACAGTTCTGATTTGATCTAAAATTATCTGTCCCTGAGTCCCCTGGAAGGTGCATGAGACTCGTGTTGGGTATTTTCTTCCCTTTGAAGTCATTGGGGCAACGATAACTGTGGAAATGTTATCGTTCATTTCATTGGGGGAGATAATCAGGCATGGGCGAGTCTTTTTGATTTCATGGCCAATTGTCGGATCGAGCGAAATTAGATAAACATCAAATCGCTTCATTTCCACTCCCATTCACTTTCATCCCAATCAGTAGTTGTAGGGGAGGTGTCAAGAAGCTTGTCATCCTCATGGCTTGCCATTGATTTAAACGCTGTTGACCACCCATCACGAGGTTGATGAGATGATCGGATAATCAATTCGCGGTGCTGTATTATCATATCAACTTCATCCTTGAAGCCACACTGCTCAAAAACAGGCTTGGGGATTCTGATTCCTCGTGAATTTCCAATTTGTATTATTGATGTTTTCATGGGGTCACAATGTAATTACGCATGAATTTTGTCAAGGGTTGAGTTTTTCTTTCCCAACGTTATGGGCTGCCCCCTTAAACAATGACATTTAAATGTGAAATCTCTCAGTTAGATAAACCTGAACATGGGAGATAAACATGAAGAAGAAGCGTTATTCCGAAGAGCAGATCATCGGGATCCTTCGGTTGAGGAGTGGTCAGGGTATCACGGAGGAAAGGCCTTTATTTTCTTCGTGTCCTCAAGCGCAGCGGGTGTTTCAATGAATCGGTGCAGACGGGGATTAGACAGGATGATTGAATGACAGGATTATCTCGTCCTGCGAATCAGATCCTTCAAAACCTGCCTCTGTGTTCTTCGTGTCCCCAAGCGAAGCGGGTGGTTAAATGAATCGGTGCAGACGGGGATTAGACAGGATGATTGAATGACAGGATTATCTCGTCCTGCGAATCAGATACTTCAAAACCTGCCTTTGTGTTCTTCGCGCCTTAAGCGTAGCGGGTGGTTAAATGAATCGGTGCAGACGGGAATTGAGACAGGATGATTGAATGACAGGATTATCTCGTCTTGCGAATCAGATTCTTCAAAACCTGCCTTTGTGTTCTTCGTGCCTTTAGCGCAGCGGGTGGTTAAATGAATCGGTGCAGATGGGGATTAGACAGGATGATTGAATAACAGGATCATCTCGTCCTGAGAATCAGATACTTCAAAACCTGCCTTTGTGTTCTTCGCGCCTTTAGCGCAGCGGGTGTTAAAACGAATCGGTGCAGACGGGGATTAGACAGGATGATTGAATGACAGGATCATCTCGTCTTGCGAATCAGATCCTTCAAAACCTGCCTTTGTGTTCTTCGTGTCCTCAAGCGAAGCGGGTGTTTAAATGAATCGGTGCAGAAGGGTATTAGACAGGATGATTGAATGACAGGATCATCTCGTCCTGCGAATCAGATCCTTCAAAACCTGCCTTTGTGTTCTTCGTGTCCTCAAGCGCAGCGGGTGTTAAAACGAATCGGTGCAGACGGGT
>JAROAZ010000078.1 GCA_029432775.1 Pontiellaceae bacterium B12227
CGTTCTGTAAAGCGAACGCCTTCTATTTTCTCTCTATTACACTGTGTTTATTGGGTTTGAGGCCTTCGATGCCTACTCCCCCGTTTTATCCGGGCATTGATTGATTAAGCGGGGCACTTCAAGTTCTTCGTTGCGAAGCTCCGAACAAGAAGGCCCCTTTGAAAAACGATCTATTGAAACTCATCCAGTGGTTCTGCCGCAAACTCACCTACAACGATCTCGCCTCGGTGGTTCCTGTCCTTCAGGAGGTGCTGAGCGGTTCGCGCAAGAACATCGACTTGAAACCGGACGAAGACCGCCCGCCGAACTACCGCCAGTTCCGGGTCGATCCGACCCTGCCGCTCACCGAACCGCCGGTTCCGCAAGATGAGCCGCCCGACTGGAGGCAGATCCAAAAGGAGCATGAGCGCAAAACCGGCAAACGCATCGCCATCGTCAAACGCAGGAAGGGCTCGGCCGCGCCGCCGGAAAAATGCACCTGCCAATACTGCGGCGCTCCGGCGAGGTACCTTTACCTCAACAACGGGAAGTACGCTTCGCAGGTGCTCTGCAAAATCTGCGGCAAAACGTCGCCGACCGACAAGCCGCGGCGCGAAAGCAAAACAAAGTACTGGTGCCCGCACTGCGGCCGCGCGCTCTTCGCCTGGAAGGAGGACGGCCTGTGCACCGCCTTCAAGTGCCAGAACAACGCCTGCGCGTTCTACAACCGCAACCTCGCCGCGCTCACGCCCGAGGAACACCGGATGCGCGAGGAGGGCAAGACCAGCCAGTTCAAACTGCACTACCTCTTCCGCGAATACCACTACGCCTCGGAAGACCTCCAGCTCAAGCGGCTCGACGAAGCGCCCGTCGATCTCAACCGCATCCACCACAGCCTGCACACCGTCGGGCTCTGCCTGACCTACAACGTCAGCCTCGGCCTCAGCGCCCGCATGACCGCCGACGCCCTGCGCAGAATCCATGGAATCAGCATCTCCCACCAGACCGTCATCAACTACGCCAACGCCGCCGCGCTGCACCTGGGCGACTTCTCCGACCGAAACGCGCCGAAGCCCGAAGACACCTGCGCCGCCGACGAGACCTACATCAAGGTCAACGGCATCACCCGCTACACGTGGTTCATCATCTCCAAGGCGCGCCGCGCCATCTGCGGTTGGAACCTCTCCGAAACACGCGGAGCCGAACCCGCCCTCGCGCTGATCCACAACTGCTACGGAACACCGGAAGATCCAAAATGCGCCAAAGGCGAACTCATCACCGACGGCCTGCCCTCCTACGACAGCGCCGTCACCGCCTACAACACCGCCGCTATCAAAGAAGGCGGATCAAGCATCCTCGACAAGCGCACCGTCATCGGGCTCAAAAACCTCGACCCCGAAAGCGAGACCTACCGCGAATACAAGCAGCTCGTCGAACGGCTCAACCGCACCTACAAGTTCCACACCCGGCCCCGCGCCGGGTTCAAGGACTTCGACGGCGCCTGCGCGCTCACCACGCTCTTCGTCGTCTACTACAACTTCATGCGGCCGCACGGAAAACTCGGGCGCAAGCCGCCCGTCGAGCTCGACTGCCTCAAAGGCAAAGAACTCTATCCCGACCAATGGGTCGAGCTGATCCGGCAAGCCGCCTGATCAATCAATATCCAGATGTCAAAGAACACTCACCGGGCGTGGGCTCATCGCGCCATCCGCCCCGCTGTGCGCCAATAGCATCAAGCGCACAAAAAACATTCATCATCGTCTGCCAACCCATAAACCGCAGCCATCAAAAGCCCAAACTCAACCGGCATTACAGCCACTCGAAACCAGCTCAGATGTTATTCATTCCTTTCATAGGTTTTTTGACAGAACC
>JAROAZ010000079.1 GCA_029432775.1 Pontiellaceae bacterium B12227
ACCGCAGGCGTCCCGCCTGCTTCTCCGAGCATGGGAAATAAGCGGTACGCTTGTTCTGCTTTTATCGGTGCTCTCCCGGATGAACATCCAAATTCCCCTTGCTCCCAAATCGCCCGCTTGGCACCATGGGTTTTCAGCCCGGGTGGCAGGCCGAATAATATGTTCGATTTAACGACATGAAAAAAACAGCATTACTTCTTTGTCTGGTGATATTGGCGACCGGTTGCGCAAGCACGGATCGGCATGCTGTTGATAGCGGTGGTGATGTTGCAGCAACCAACGCTTCAGCCGAACCTTTATATCTTCCCGCACTCCCCGGTGCTGTTGAGTATAAGGAGACCGAACCTTTCAGCAACGGGGATGTACTTATCTACGAGGCCGGCCGGCAGCACCCGGTCAGTATTCTTTTCATCCACGGGTCCGGGGATGACGCATCGAGCATCTGGAAGGATGTCATCCCGCAGGTCGCCGAAAATTACCACGTAGTCACATTCGATCTGCCGGGCTTCGGCCGTTCGGGCGGGCAGAACGTACTGTACTCGCCGCCGTTCTACGCCGAGTGTGCCAAATGGATCGTCGATCATTGCATTCAGGACCGGCCCTTCATTGTTGTTGGACATTCCCTCGGCGGAGCGGTTGCACTCTGTTTTGCCGCCACCTATCCAGATAATCTTCAGCGCCTGATCCTGGTTGATGCCAGCGGCGTGATCCACCGTACCGCATTCACCCGGCACATCATGAAAGGCATTTCGGACAAACAGGAGGGATTAAAAAAATACCCGCTCAAGGTGTTCGGAAACTTCATGAGCACCGCCGTGGAAGAAGCGGAGACTCCTAATATATCGGGACGAATCGATAAAATCCTGCAGTCTCCGGAGCAGCGGCAGAGAATACTGGGCGGCGATCCCCAAAAGATTGCCGGCCTGGCGCTGGCGAACTTCGATTTCAGCAACCTGATCTACGAGATAGAGACGCCTACGGTCATCCTTTGGGGCGCGGAGGATTCCATCACATCCGTCCGAACTGCAAAGGTGCTGAACCACACGTTGAAAAAGTCTCAGTTGCACATTGTTCCGGAAGCCGGGCACAACATGATCTCCGATAAGCCGCAGCTCTTTAATCGACTGCTCCAGGATTCACTGACCTCGAAAGATTGGCAACCTCCATGGACCGCTCCCCCGAAGACAGACCGTGCAGCCCGCTTGGCGCATCAGCGAGACGTGGTGCTTAGCGGACACTATCGGTCCATCGAGATTGAGGGGTGCGACCTGGTACAGATCCGGAATGTGCAGACGGAGTATATTAAAGTGATCGGTTCGAACCGGGTGAGCATCGAGAACAGCCGTATCGAGGGCGCGGAAGTCGCACTGCACACGCACGAGTCCAGAATCTCATTCACCGGGGGCCAACTCTCCGGAGACACCGCGATTGTTACAACCGGAAGCATTCTGGACCTTGCCGGCGTGGAAGTGAACGGACGAAAGGCTGCAGTTCAGGCCGTCGGGGGCGGATCCAAACTGCTCTTCTCGGTGAGCAGTTTCGAGACTCCGTCCCGCCGGGGATACCTGCACGGCCTGTACGAAGTGACAGAGAACCAGCCCCTGTTCGGAGCGGCCGACGCGGTTTGCGAGTGAGGTGCCGGTTGCTATGTGTAGCGCCGAATTCCAATTCGGTGTTCCCCGAGCAGGAGAAGAACTCCGGATGGAGAACGGGCTTTAGGTGGATAAGCTCCGCTCGACGGGGCAGGCGGGACGCCTGCGGTACAT